>DAOVXU010000155.1 GCA_030635995.1 Arcobacter sp.
ATCATCAAAAACTAAGATTTTGGTCGTAACTGAAGCTATACTTGTACGGATGCTTCAAAGTAACCAATCTTTACAAAATGTAGCAATGGTGATATTTGATGAGTTTCATGAGAGAAGTATCCATACAGATCTATCTTTAGCTTTATCTTTACAAGTTCAAGAGTTACTTCGTGATGATTTAAAGATACTTATTATGTCTGCTACTTTAAACTCATCTGCTATATCTGAGCTTTTAGGAGATATTCCTATAGTAACTTCAAAAGGTAGGGTATTTGAAGTTGAAGATATATACCTACCTATAAATATTAAACAGCCTGATTTTAAAACTATCAATAAAATATTGTTTAACACTATTTTATCTTCTATTAAAAATGATAGTGGGGATATACTTGTATTTTTAAGTGGTCTAAAAGAGATAAAGTCTTTACAGAAACTACTTGATGAGGAGTTTAAAAAGAGTGATATTATCGTACTTCCTTTATACTCTGCATTGACAAAAAAAGAGCAAGATATATCTATAGGAAAAAATATAAAAAGAAAGATTATATTATCAACAAATATTGCACAAACCTCATTGACTATTGAGGGTGTAAAAGTTGTTGTTGATAGTGGACTAGAGAAACTATCAAGATATAACTACTCAAATGGGATGGATCATCTTGAACTATCATTTATATCAAAAGATTCAGCAATTCAAAGAGGTGGTCGTGCAGGAAGGCTTTCAAATGGTAAGTGTTATAAACTTTGGCATAAAGGTAAGATTTTAATCCCATCTACAAAACCAGAGATTTTAAGAACTGATCTATCATCTCTTATATTAGATTTATCATTATGGGGTGTTGATGAGTTTGAAGAGTTAAAATGGCTTGATATACCACAAAAAGAAATTATAAACAATACAAAAGAGATACTAGAAGAGCTAAATATGATTGATAACTCTTTTGGTATAACTACATTTGGAAAAGAGGCTTTAACCCTTGGTATTCATCCTAGATACTCATATATGATTTTAAAAGCTTCTGATATGGGATATGGTTATGAAGCTTGTTTATTATCTTCTATGTTAAGTGAAAAAGATATATTTAATTCAAACTATAAAAGTAGTAATATAAAAGAGAGATTTATCCATCTATATGAAAATGATTTAAACTCTAAGTATATAAATAAATATGTGGCAAAAGAGATTCTAAAACAAGCCAAATTCTTTTATACAAAACTACAAAAGATAAAAAAACAACAACAAAAAGTAAGATTTAACAACGATATATTATCTATACTTTTACTCTTTGCCTATCCAGATAGACTTGCTAAACAACGAAAAATAAATGATAGTAGATATAAACTAAGCAATGCAAAAGGTGCTAAATTATCAGAGGAAGATACCCTTTTCAATGAACCATACCTAGTAATAGCCTCTTTAAATGCACAAAATAAAGATTCTTATATAAACTTAAGCATATCAATATCTTTAGATAATATAGAGGAGTATTTTTCACATTTTATTAAAAATAGACAAACTATCACTTTTAATAAAACAAAAAATAGATTTGATATAAAAGAGATAAGCTATTTTCTAGAACTAGAGTTATCCGCAACTAATATAACAGATACTTCAAAAATAGATTTTCAAAAACTAATGCTAGATTTGATACAAAAAGAGGGCTTAAAGCTATTACCTTGGAGTAAAAAAGCAACATCATTAAAAGATAAAATAAACTTTATAAATCAACAACAAAACTTAAACTATAACTTTCCAGATTTTAGTGATGATTGGCTATTAACTAACTTAGATAGTTGGTTAGCGCCTTATTTACAAGATGTTAAAGAGATAAAAGATTTAGAAAAACTAGATATATACTCTGTATTATTAGCTCAAATTAATTGGGAAAATCAACAACTACTAGATACCCTACTTCCAAAATCTATCAAAGTTCCTAGTGGGTCAAATATCTATATTGATTATTCCTCTTTAGATACTCCTGTGTTAAGTGTAAAAATTCAAGAAATTTTTGGGATGATGGAAACACCTAAGATTTTAAACAATACTATAATTATACAGATACATCTTCTAAGCCCCGCTATGCGTCCTATACAAATAACTTATGATCTAAAAAGCTTTTGGGAGAATTCATATGAAGAGGTTAGAAAAGAGCTAAGAGGAACATATAAAAGGCACTATTGGCCCGAAAATCCATATGATGCAATAGCTACTAATAAAACTAAAAAGAATATGGATAAAAATTACCAATTCAAACAATACCAATAAGTTTTTTAATATGATATATAATTATTTTCCTGGAGTATTAAAAATTCTATGTCAGTCTGATATAATAAGATATAATATCCCCCCCCCTTGTCAAGACCGCTTAAATCAATATTCTTATTCCGCCAACCTACGATATTTTGTCATATCACCAAATTTTATTTTAAAGTATTATTCTATTCTGATTCCATCTCTTTTATCATTTGAGTTATCTCTTGAAGTAACTCTTTACACTCATCTTCTTCTAATTTGTCATTATTTATATCTTCTAAAATTTCTTGAAAATCTTCTCTCATCTCATTCATCTCTTTTAACATCTCTTCTTGTTCTTTTGATGGTTTTTTATTGTTTGCTATAGCTTCAAATACATCATCTATCGCATCTTCAATATCAGGGAAAATTGTATCCTCAATAAGTTCTTTTAATTTCTTTGTACATTCTGTCATAATTTTTCCTTTTTTTATTATTCTTTTCGTAGGTATATCAATCTATACAACATAGGTACATAATATAAATTTAATATAGTAGCCCCTAATATTCCAAATCCAAGTGCAACTGCCATTGGTTGCAAAATAAGAGATTGTCCTGATGCAAAAAATATTAGTGTACTAAGTCCTAAAATTGTTGTAAGTGAAGTAAGAAGTATTGGTCTAAGTCTTAACAACGCCAACTCTTTTAGTTCATCTAAATTTTTTGCTTTTTGTATAAAATCCATCATTATTATACCATCATTTACTACAACTCCTGCAAGTCCCACTATTCCTATTAGTCCTGGCATAGTTAAATTTAATCCCATAACAAGATGACCTATAAATACGCCAAGAACCGATAGTGGTATAGTACTAAGTATTATTATTGATTTTACAATAGAATCAAACATCCAAACAAGTGAGATAAAAATAAGAATAAGTGCTATTATAAAAGCCTGGAACATCTCTTTTTTTATTTTTTTATTTTCTTTTTGTTCCCCTTTAATATCTACAATAATATCTGAAGATATATTATTAAGTACAGGCTGAAGTGTATTGTAAACTTCATCACTAGTTGCTGTTGTAAGAGATGCTGTTATACTTTGTATTCTAGTTCCATCTTCTTTAAAAATTTGACTTAAACTATCTATTTTTTGGAAAATAACTATATCATTTAATAGAACTTTTTTATTGCTATTTGGTATATTTAATTCAAAACTATCAAGTGAACTTTTTATATCTTTATTTACACTTTCAAACACTATATCAACTATGCCTGTTTCATCATACATTTTGCTAAAACTAGCTTTAAAATAGTATGGTTTAAGGGCATTGACAATATTTGTTTCATTAAATCCTAAACTTTGACCATAATTATTTACAGTAAATTTAAGGTCTTTATTTCCTAAAAGAATATCATCTGCTACATTTGATACACCATCTATAGATGATAATTTTTCTTTTATAGTTTGAATAGCTTCTCTAACTTTTATATTATCATTTCCACTAAGTGATAGTTCAATGTCATTTTTTACTATCCCTGCACCTGGTACATATATCTTTATCTCATCATATACTTTTGATTTGAGTTCATCTGCTAAAACTTTTGTCATATTATCAGCTATAATTTGTGCTGGATAAACTCTTGTCATATCTATATCATCATATTTTGGACTTAAAATTGGATTTATATATCTATCAAAAAAATTAGAGGGTGCTGCTTCTTGTAAGTTAACAAAAATATGGAAATAAAACTCTTCATTTTGAGGAAGTGATTTACCATCTAATTTCAATCCAACAACAGAACTAATAGAATCTATCTCGTCACCTAATTCAAAGTTTTTTAGAACTTTAGCTTCTAAGGCTGATACTATTTTTTCTGTTTGCTTTATACTATGCCCTACTCCTACTGAACCTGATATATATATTTGAGTTGTATCAAATTTTGGCATAAATTCAAACTTCAATATTTTACCAATACCTACTGTTAAAACTAATATAACTGTTACCAATACAATTGGAGCAATATATTTAAATTTTAAAACATAATCTAAAATTATTTTATATAAATATTTGTTTTTATCC
>DAOVXU010000003.1 GCA_030635995.1 Arcobacter sp.
CAAGTTTATTTTTATATTTTTCATGTGATAAATATTTTAAACTATCCATATCTTCTTGATTTTGTTCTAGAATTGAACCATTTTGATTTATCAATTTAATATTTTTTGTTTTTAACTTTGGCACAGCAGAAGCGATAAAATTTTTAACACCCTCTATTTGTCTTTGACTTAATGTTGCTCCATCTCGTAGTGTTAAAATAGCAGAAGCTGTTGGTGCTGTTTTTCTTTGAGTAAATACTGATTCTTTAGGGATTGCAATTTTAACAGTTGCTGATAAGATACCACCTAAGGCTTCTAAAGAACGACTTAATTCACCCTCTGTAGCTCTTAAATATTTTACATTGTTTTCAAAATTTGTAGTACCTAATGAACTTTTGTCAAATATCTCCCAACCGGTATGTTTATTTGTAATTGCCTCACTTGTCACAAGCTTTATTTTTGCAATATTTACATTGGCTTTACTAGTTCTTAAAGTTAAACTATTACCATTTCCTACTATTGCAAATGGTATACCAGAAGCTTCTAACTCATTTGATGCTAACATAATTTGATTTTTTGTAAGATTTGATGCAATAGTATAATTAAGTTTTGCATCATTTGATTTTATATTTGAATAGACTAATAAGCCTATTAAAAATACAAATAAAATGGAAAATCCACCTATTATTACTGCTCTTTGTGCTGCATTTAGATTGTTTACAAATTTAAATATTTGATCCATTAATTTTAATTTATCCTAACTAATTTTTACCAGATGCTTCAACTATCATTTTAAACCATCTACTATCTTTTTTAATTGAATTTGTAATTGCATCTGTCATAACAGAATTCTTTGACATCTCACTTATTTGAGTATCCAAATTTACATTATTCCCATCATTTTGTTCCTCTAGACCTTTTACCTCATAAACTTTAGAACTAGATAGATTAGTTCTTTGGCTATTATCAAATGAAATATGATTTTTATGCGTAACAGTTAGAGATAAACTATTTTGCTGCTTAATATTTTCTAAATGTCCATCAAAACTAAGCTCTTTTGTTTTATATCCTGGTGTATTTAAATTTGCAATATTACTTGCAATAACTTTTTGTCTATCACCTCTAAATTTAAGTTGTTCAAATAATAAATTACTTACATTACTTGCGTGCATAATTACTATTTATTTCCAATTTGAGTTATTAATTTACTGTTAATTTCACCTATTCCTGTCATTGCCTTTTGAGATTGTTCTAATCTTCTTTGACTATCAATTAATGCTACCATAGCACTAACTGTATTTATATTACTTTTCTCAATTGAACCTTGTAAAATATAAGAACCATTTAATAAAACTGTTTCAACCTGCTTACTATCTTCGCTTCTATAGTTATTATTTCCAACTTTTTGAAGATTTGTAAATGGTGTTTTTACTAAAGATATTTGTTCTTCAAATCCATCTACTATTGCAATTGATTGATTACTGGCATTTAAAACTTTTTCACCTTGAGAAGTGGATAAAAAACCATCTATATTTTTAAATCCACCATCTCTTGTTAATAATATTTCACCAGCTTTATTTTGTATCTTAAAGAATATTTCATTATCTTTTAATGCAAAATCTAATCGATTCCCCGTAGGTTTTATACTACCTAGATCACCTTTTATATAATCCCCATCAATTTTAGGGATAGTATTATTTATAATACTTTGACGAGATACTTCTATATTATTTTCTTTTGCTCTAGTTAAATAATAATTAAAAGAACCCTCTACTAAATTATCCTCTTTAAAAGCATTTGTATTTGCATTTGCAATGTTATTTGATAAAATATCAACTCTGTTTAGCTGATTTACCATTGTTGCTGAAAGAGCATATATAGCTGAATTCATATTATAATCTTTTAATTACTAAATTCAGATATTAAGCTATCTAAATCTTCTTCTGTTACTGTATCTTGACCATCACCAGAGATATGCTTAGCAATTTGAACTTCAGCTTTATCTGAATCATCAGAAAATATACCATTTAAATAATTTGCTAATTTTCTAATAACTGCCATAACTCTTTCTATTTTTTGTCTATTAATATCGTGATATTGCATCAATTCCATAGCTTCAAATACTTTATTATTTTCCCCATCAATTGTATTGGTCAAACTAGCAATTACATTTTGAATATCTTGAGCTTGTTTAATATTTTCATTAAATACTTCAATATTTGGAAACTTTTTATTTAATGTTATAAGAAGATTAAGTTGATTATCAACAAAACTACTAAATTCTCCTGTATTCTTTTGTATATTATCATTTTCATCAAGTATAAAGCTAAGTACATCAAATATTTGAGATGCTTTCTCCTCACTATCTTCTGCAACTTCATTTAATTGATTTACAACTTGATGCTCATTTGATACAGGTAAAGGATAAATTCCTTTATCAATTTGTGTTGAAACAATATCAGCTTGTTTTTCTGGTTCAGATATTGTTTCAGGTGCTGATATAATTTCAGGTTCATCATCAACTATACCATCTATCCCTGCTAATATATCATCCATATTTGTATCTGCTGATAAATCAGGTTCATCATCAACTATACCATCTATCCCCGCTAATATATCATCAACACTTGTATCAGATTTATCACTAGGTTTATCATCAACAACACCATCAATTCCTGCTAATATATCATCAATGCTTTCATCCGAAGTATTACCTTCTGGTTCTTCAAATGAAGAAGAAGCATCATTCATAAGTGCTTCAATCTCTTCTTGAGTCATACTCATAATAAATCCTTACTATTTAAAAAATGGATCAAGCTTCTCTTTTAAAGTTTGAGCATTAAATGGTTTAACAATATAGTTATTCACACCAGCTTTTAAAGCTGTAATAACTTCACTTTTACCACCCTCAGTTGTAATCATAACAGTTGGCGTACCCCTATGTGTACTACCTTCTCCTCTAATTTTTTTAACAAGTTCTAGTCCATTCATATTTGGCATATTCCAATCAGTTAAAATAACATCATACTGACTCTTTTGTAGCATTCCCCAAGCAACAACACCATCTTCGGCTTCATCAAAATCACCTTTAGAAATACCTAACTGCTGTACAACATTGCCGATTATTCTTCTCATTGTTGAACTATCATCTACAATTAAAATTCTCATATCATTTATCCTTACTTCTTCTGAAATACTTTATAGCTACAATTATATTTAATTTTATGTAAATAACATCTTAAGAAGATTTCTATTAATTTTTATCACCAAAATTTAAATATGAAGATAAGTTTAAAAACAATTTAGATAAAATAAAACTTATATATTAATTGGAGAATTTAAATGGTAAGAGGATTATATACAGCAGCAGCAGGGATGAATGCACAACAGAACAATATTGATGTAACTTCAAACAATATTGCAAATGTAAATACAACTGCATTTAAAAAAGACAGAACAGAATTTACTGACTTAATGTACCAATCATTAAACTATACAGCAAATGCCACTAGTGATAACACTACAAATCCTACAGGAATGGATGTAGGTCTTGGTGTAAAAGTTTCAGGAGTGCAAAAAAGTTTTTTACAAGGTAGTTTAAAAGAAACTGGTAATGATTTAGACATTGCTATTCAAGGTAAAGGTTTTTTTAAAATTGAAACACCAACTGGTGAAGAGGTATTTTCTAGAGATGGTTCTTTTAAAAGAGATAGTGAAGGGGCAATGGTAACAGCTCAGGGATATAAACTAATTCCAGAAATTGTTATTCCAAATACACTAACAAATATATCTATAGCTCCTGATGGAACAGTATCAGCAATGAATCCTACAGATGGAACTATAAGCACATTAGGACAAATTACATTAACTGATTTTATCAATCCGGCAGGATTAGCACCTAAAGGTAATGGTCTTTATTCATCAACAACTGTATCAGGTGATCCTATCGAAGGATTAGCAGGAAGTGAAGCTTTTGGTAGCTTACAGCAAGGTATGTTAGAATCTTCAAATGTTCAACTTGTAAATGCAATGGTAGATTTAATAACAGCACAAAGAGCATATGAATCAAATTCTAAATCTTTAACAACAACAGATCAAATGCTACAGCAAGTAAATCAATTAAAAAGATAATAATTTAAGATGAATTTAGATGAGTTAAAAAAAAGGAGAGAAGAAAATATCTTAAAGCATAAGCAAAAAAAGAAAGCTTATTATTTAAAGAAAAAATTATCAACTCAACAAAAAACAACTAACGCTCCTAAATTTATAGATTATGAAAAAGAGTTGTTTAGTGGTGGAATAGAAGATTTTGCATTAAAAATGAAAGAGATTGCTCGTAAACAAAAAGGGCATATCAAAGATAGAGAAGATATTATTTTAGAAAAGATGTTAGAATACAAAAGAAAAAAGAAAGATTATTATAATAATCATAAAGAGCAAAGATTACAATACGATAAAGAGTATAGAGAAAAGAAAAAAGAAGATTTAAAAGCTTACAGAAAAGAATACTACAAAAAAAATAGAGAAAAAATACTTGCAAAACAAAAACAACATAGAGAAGAAAAGAAAGAGTTAAATAATGGCATCTGATCTATCTCTTCTTATAGAAGAAACTATATGTAGTACCCTAGAAACTAATTTATCAAAATCAACAACTATTTCAAATGTATTAAATGTAACACAAAATAAATTAAAAGATTTAAATCTAATTTCCATAGATACCTCTTTTACTTTTGATAAAATTACAATTAAACTGAAATTTATTTTACCTGCTTATATTTCTTCTTTTATTTTTAATATTATGATGTTTGAGGACAATGAACCATCACTAGAAGTTAATGATGATATAGCAGATGCAATAAAAGAGATCTTTTCACAAGTATCTGGAGGATTAGAAACTGCTATTAATGGTTCTGCTTTTGAAGATTTAGGGACTACTAAATTTTCTATTGGAGATTTCCAAATTATAAAGGGTAATGATTATCTCATTACACATAAATTAATTTTATTTAAACTTGCAATAGAAAATAAAAAGTTTGATATGTTTATTGATTTTGAGGAATCTGCACTTGAATATCTAAGTAAAATTAATAGTGCTGAAACTATCGAGATAGAAGAAGAGATAGAGAGTCAAGAAGATTCTTCTGAAAATAAAACAGAAGATAATGAAAACTCTTCAGAAAATGAAATAAAAAATCAAGAAGAACCTTTAGAAGAAGAGATAGAAAATAAAAAAGAAAATACACAGAATGAAGAAACAGAAAAACAAAAAAACAACACACCAAAAGAAGAAAAAGAGAATAAAGAGGAATCTTCAAAAGAAAAACAAGAATATAATGAAGATATAATTCCAAAAGATGCTGAAGATCAAAATATTGATGATTCAAAAGAAGAACCAAATGAAGAAGATAAAAAACACAAAAAAATAAAACTTTTAATAATAATTATAGGAGGAATTTTAGTTACTATACTTATTGCATTTACTGTTTCTTACTTTATGGGTATTTTTAATGAACCTGAACCAATAATTATAAAAGATATAAATAAAACTATAATCCCAAAACAAAAAATCATTATCACTGAGATAAAAAATAAACAAATAGATTTTAAACTTGAAATGATAAATAAAGATAGATTAAATAGAAGATTAAAATTCTTAACAAAATATGATATTATGGAGGAGGATGCTTTAGAAAAATTTAGGTTAAAAGAAAAAGATAGATTATATAAATTCAAGATGAAAAGACTTGAAGAATTTGCGGCAAATAATAAAGAAGAATCATTATTTAAAAAATCAATCAGTGGAAAAACAATATCTAATAAAGATAGATTTAGTATAGATAGTAACAATACTCTATCTAGAGAAGAACAAACTATACTTGAGAATGAAAAATTAACTTTTATACAAATATCATCATTAAAATATAAAAAATATAAAGATATTATAAAAAAAGAAAAAACTAAAAATATATCAATATCAATCTGTAAAAATTCTAAAGATAAAATAGATGTATATATTGGACCAATTTATATTAAAACTATTGTAAATAATATTATTAATAAAATTAAAAATAACTCAGATGCAAAGATTGTAACCCTTACAAGAAAAGAATTTGATAAAAGATGTGATTTTTAATATTCTAAAAGAGGTTTATAAAAATTCTTTTTTATAAACCTCTTCATCAAATGCACATAAAACTTTATTAGTCCCATATTCTATAACTGGTCTTTTTAAAAGCATATTCTCTTTTTTAAGCCATTGTAATTTTCCATCATCACCAAGATTTAATTCTTTTAATTTCAAATCTCTGTATTTTGTACCCTTATTATTAAATAGTAAATTTATATCAACTTTTGATACAAAATATTCCATTTTATCATCAGATAAAGGCTCTTTTCTAAAATCATGAAAAGTAAAATCAATATTATTCTCATTACAAAACTTTATAGCTTTTCTAACACTACCACAAGTTTTTATTCCATATATAATCATCAAATACCTATTCTATAATTTGAGGTACAATAAAATAATTTTCTTCTATTTTAGGTGCATTCTTCATAATATCTTGAGCTATTTGTTCATCTGCATCAACAATATCTTCTCTTAATGGTTGTCCACCAACAATTGTAGTAAAAGTAGCATCAACACCCCTAACATCTATCTCATTTAAGTTTTCAACAAAATTTACAATATCTGCTAATTCTATTTTTAATTCTTCTTTTCTACTATCATTAATTTCAAGTGAAGATAATTTTGCTAATTTGTCTATTGTTTTATCATCTATTGTCATTTTAAATCCTTCATTTATATTATTTACTTAATATTTCTGCATTGTATCTAAAAATAGTTTTAATAAACGTTTTATTTTTTCTCTCTTTTTTTATAGAATTCTATTTTAAATTCTTTCCATCTATCTTCTAAAATTGCTTCTCGTGCTTTTCTCATAAGATTTAAATAATAATGTAAATTATGAATAGATGCAAGTCTAAAATATGTCATCTCATTTGCTCTATAAAGATGATTTAAATATGCTCTTGTAAAATTCGTACAAGTATAACATTCACATTTTTCATCGAGTGGTTTAGCGTCCGCTTTAAATTGTGCATTTCTAATATTAATCCTACCAAAAGTAGTAAATAGTGTACCATTTCTTGCATTTCTTGTAGGCATAACACAATCAAACATATCAACACCTCTATCAATATTTTCAATTAAATCTTCAGGAGTTCCTACACCCATAAGATACCTTGGCTTATCTTTTGGCATAAATTGCACTGTAAATTCAACTGTATCATACATCTCATTATTTAATTCACCAACACTAAGACCACCAATAGCAAAACCATCATAATCACTCATTGCACAAAGTTGAGTTGCAGACATCTCCCTAAATTTTTTTGAAGTTCCACCTTGAATTATTGCAAATATATTTTGATCTACCCCTATCCCTTTTACTTTTTGTTCCATATGATAAGTGATAGCATCTTGAGCCCATTTAGTTGTACGATTAATAGAGAGTTCAATTCTCTCATCTGTATTTGGTAATGCCACTAAATCATCAAGTATCATCATAATATCACTATTAAAATCATATTGTGCATCAAGCACAGATTTTGGGGTAAAATAATGTTTACTTCCATCTATATGAGATTTGAACATCATCCCATTCTCATCTTGTTTTGTATTTTTACTTAATGAAAATGCTTGAAAACCACCAGAATCAGTTAAAAAGTTATTGGGGAAATTTGAAAAACCATGAAGACCCCCTAGTTTCTTTATAAGTGGACTTGAGGGTCTTAAAAAAAGATGATAAGTATTCCCTAAAATTATTTGAGCACCTAAATTTAACATATCATTAAAGTCTAAAGCTTTTACAACCGCTTGAGTACCAACTGGCATAAAGACAGGAGTTTGTACCTCTCCATGTGCCATTGTAAGTGTTGTTGCTCGTGCTTCACCACTTACTGCATCTAATTTAAAATCCATCTATATCACCTTTTATTTTACAAATATTGTTTTATATCCACTTCATCCATCTGTTGAGGAAGTAGATGTTTATCTGCATATTTTTTATATATTCCTGTAGATAAAAATAATTTAAATAAATCTCCATCTAAATGTTTATCTTTTACCATATTACTTAAAATATCAATAGCTTCACCTAGACTTTTAGGTTCTTTATATGGTCTATCCGCTGCAGTTAAAGCTTCAAATACATCAGCAAGTGCAATCACTCTTGAAGCTAAAGGCATCTCATCTTTTGTAAGTTGTCTTGGATATCCTGTACCGATCATAGTTTCATGATGTGCACCTGCAAAAGCTGGAATATTCTTAAGAGCATCAGGAAATGGCAATTTTTCCAACATCTTAATCGTTTCTACAACATGTTCATTTATTTTAAATCTTTCCTCTTTGGTTAATGTTCCCTTATCTATTATTAGATTATAAACTTCACCCAAATTATATAAATGTTCTGGAACATCCATTTTAAATTTCATTTTCTGATATTCTTGATAATTAAAATTTTCTCTTGGTATAATATGTTCCAATTTATCAGATAATAGATATTCTTGTACAGGAAGCTTCATATTTATATTTGTTAACCTTGATCTTTCATCTGTTGATATTCCTAAAGTATTATCAAAATAACGCACCCATACTGTTTTAGAGATATCTTGTATACTTTGCTTATCATCATTATTCATAAATTCTGTACCCATATTTACTTTAGCAATTAATTCAAAATGATTATATAGTTTTATATGTTCAATATTTAACCACTCTTTTATTTTAGATTTATCATCTCCCTCAATCTCTTTCTTTAAAGATTTTATAATCAAATCTCGATAAATCACTTCAAATCTAGTTCTTATCTCATGAATCCTATTATATTTAGTTTCTAACTTTGTTGCTTTATCTACAACATATTCTGGCGTTGTAACTTTACCACAATCATGCAACCAAGCAGCAATATTAAGCTCCCTTAATTCATCTTTATTTTTAATTGTAAAATCTTTAAACTCACCATATTGGGCATCACTTGCCTCTTGCATAATCATCCGTGAAAGTTCAGGTACATTATTACAATGTCCCCCAGTATATTTCGATTTGGTATCTATCGTTCCAGCAATTAATTTTACAAAAGAATCTAAAAGATCTTTTTGAGACTCTTCATATTTTTTTATTGATTCCGCCATCGATACTAATGATTTTGATAAATCATCAATTTCAAAAATAAAAGAATCAATCTTTATAACCTCATCAAATCTTCTCTCTTGAACTTTTTCATTCTCTAATTCTATTAATAAAATAGGTTTAGTAATAAGTTTTACAGCATACAAAATCATAGGTATAGCTATAAAAATAAATATAAGTATAGAGATAATTAATGAGATTAATATTTTATCATTAAATGGTTTCATTACCTCATCATAAGGAGATATAATCCCTAAATATTCTTTAAATCCATATTTAGATTCTAATAAAAATGTATATTTAAAATAATCTTTATTTTTAAACTGAACAACTTTTGTACTTGAAGTTTTTACACTATTATTATCAATAAATACGTTTGGATAATACCCATCAATATTCTTTTTATCACTTTTTATAATTTTATTATAAAAAGCTGTTATTTCACCTTTATCTCTAAATAAAAAGGAACTACTCCCTTTAGCTAGTTTCTGTTCACTTAAAAGTTTTACCAAACTTTCTAAAGATATATCCAGGCCAATCACAACATCACTATTTTTTGATAATTTTTTAGCATAAGTAACCCCTGGTGCTTTTAAATTTGAGAAAACATATGGCTGTGTTTTAGTTACTTTATTTGTTTGTTGTGCTTTTTTATACCAAGGTCTTATAGCTGGATTATATGTTGTTGATTTAATCACTTTTTTTAATATATTTAAATTTTCATCCAATGATATCTCATATCTTACTTTTTTATTATCTTTATTGATTATTTTTATCATAAGCCATCTAGCTTTTTTTGGTGTATTTAACTTAGATCTTAAACCCTTACTAATATCTAAATTTATAATTTCATAAAAATCTCCATTTTTATGTCCCACATAAATTGCATAAATATACTTAGCATTTTCAATATTTTTTATTAATAAAGGTAAAATTTTATGTTTAATATCTTTTTTAGGATATTCATCTACACCATCTACATGTTCAAGTAAATTTATAAAATATTCACTATTTGAATCATATCTATTTATCTTTTGCACCACTTTTGAAGATATATTATCAAAAGAATTTTGTGTAGCTTCTAATGCTAATTTATGACTAAAATTATATTGTAAAACTAATATTGTTCCAACAACAATAGCAATAATAAAGAAAAAGATCATCATAATAGTTGGCTTAATCTTCATTGATTTTGTTGATAAGAATGAAAACATATTAATCCTTTAAATTTAAGTTATATCATCAAAAAAAACACTTTGTGGGGGATTTGTTGAAAATACATTCTTTAAAGCTGGTACCATTCTACTTTTATATCTTCCAACTCCAACAGGATTTAAAAATTGTAAATGCTCAATCGCATAAGGCTTTTGTGTTGTTCTTTTAAATACAAAACAAACCTTCTTTTGCATCTGCACACATTTATCATAAATAGATTGAGCATAATTATAAATATATAGGAATTCTTTTTTATTTATTTTTGTACCCCATGCAAAAAATACAAATTTACCATTTATATCCATAGTTGGCACATCATGGTAATTCATCTCTTTATCAAAGATTGTAAGTTGATTTGAATTTAATAGTTCTGCATCTTGATTTAATGCCATTAGTTTTTCACTTGTATCAATATTGTGACTATTTAGATTGAAAAGATTTCTTATCTCTACAAGTTGCCCCTCATAACCTTTTACAAGAGGTTTAAAAAGTGTAATTTCTCTTTCAATTTTAAGTTCATCAAATTCTCCAAATTTATCATACTCTTGCATCTGTAAATCTTTCTTTTGATCATATCCAAGTGGATAAACAAAAGGGTTATACATAAAAACTGAACCTGCAATATTTTTCTTTTTAAGCTTTTTATTTTTAATTAACTCTTCAAACGCCTCAATTGAAATATCCTCTTCAGCCTCTTTATTTACATACAAATAACTTTCAACTAAAAATTCTTTACCAAATCCCACATCGTACTTCCCAAAATATTGCATTATTTTCCTTTTAACTATCACTATTTACTTAATATTATGGAGTATAGCATAATATTAGTTAGGGATATTTTAGTAGTTTTAAAAAGTATCTTGTAATGATTTTGAATAAGGACTATTTATCTTCTTTTTTTCCATATCTATTAATTTTAAGTTATAACTATTATTATCTAGATAAAAATTTGAGCCTAAAGTTGCTCTTCTTTTTTGATCATATTTATACTCTTGTATATTTAAACCATTTTCATACATACCAATCCTAATAGGTGTTGCTATTGAGTATGTTAAAACTATAGCTTTATCACTTAGAGTATTTACTATATCTTTAAAATATTGAGTTGTCCATAACTCATGATTTACATCAGAACTAAAAGGATCTTGATAAACAATATCTACATTTGATAGAGTTTTAATATACTCTCTTGCATCACCAATATAAAGTTCAATTTTAAATTGTTCATCTTGATAAAAATGGTTAGTTGAGATAGCTTTAATTATATGTTTAATTTTATTAAACTCTTTTGGATATTCAAACTCTTTAAGTGAAGAGATTAATTCCAAATCAAATTCAGGAGAGAAGAAATTAACTTTTGTTTTTAGATTATTATCTAATATATATAATATAGTTGCAAAAGTATTATAACCTATACCAAAACATATATCTAAGATATTTAAAGTATCTTTATCTTTAAATATCTCAAATGATGGATTTATATATTTTAAATATGCCTCATTTAATGCTCCATCTCCAATACTATGAAAATTTTGATCATATTGAGTAGAGTATAATGTATTTGAGCCATCATTTGTTTTTATGTAGTTTATAGACCTGCGCCCCACATATGCATTTTTTTTGCCATCACTAAATTATAATCTTCAAAAATATCAATATCATTTATAGCTAAAAAATTTTCCTCATCTAAAAGTTCTATCATCTGTTCAATTGTACTATGCTTTTTATCTTCTATTAAAATAATAAAAGCTGAATTTTCCAATGAGTGATATATTGTAGATAAAAACTTATTTTTATGTGTACAATCTTTTAAGGTATTGGTTAAAACAGCATATTCATAATCTCTTGTTCTAACTCTAAATTTTTCACAATCTATTCCACTTATATCTTTAGTTTCTAATTTCCCATTATTTCTTTGAGCTGTAAATTCCATAGCCTTATTGATTGAATCAAAATCATTATTTATATGAAGTAAAGCTAAGGCAGGAGAATCTTCAAATAAAGAATTAAATTGGATTAATTCTTTATATTTCAACTTATATCCCTAATTTTTTCATCTTCTTTTCACTTAAGAAAAGTTTCTTATTATCCATAATACCTATTTTACTTTTTAAAACTTTTTTAGATATTTTTTTAGCATCATTAAGTGAGTGCATTTTAAATGTCCCACATTGATATAGATTTAATTCTGGAATATCAGATTTCTTTTGAACTTTAAGTACATCTTTCATAGCTTTTTCCCATGCAGAAACAACTTTTTTCTCACTTGGTTTGCCAAGTACACTCATATAAAATCCTGTTCTACAACCCATAGGTGAACAATCAATAATCTCTACTTTTTTACTATTTAAATGATCTCTAATAAATCCAGCAAAAAGATGCTCTAAAGTATGTATACCCTTTGCATTCATTAATTTTTTATTTGGTTGACAAAATCTTAAATCAAAAACTGTAATTGTATCTCCGACGGGTGAACTCATTGTTTTTGCAACTCTAACTGCTGGAGCTATCATTTTTGTATGATCTACTCTAAAACTATCTAATAATGGCATATCTAATCCTTTTAATTTTTTTCATTATAACTAAAAAAACCTAAGTCTTATTTGACTTAGGTTTTTAATATATTGCTTTAAGTTAATTCTATTTTGTTAACTTATCACTTCTTGGGAAAATAAATACTGCTTTTCTAAGTACAAATACTTTTTGCGGATCTTCTTCTGCCCATGATCTTAATGTAATTGTAATAGGTGTATCTTTTCTTGCATCATCAACTAATAACTCTTTTGTACTTAACTGTACAACTTTTTTAGCTAACTTTCCTCTACTCAATTTAAAAGGCTTAAATCTTTTAATAGTTATTTTATCTTTATATTCACCTAAAATTTCCATATGATAAGTATATGTTTCTTTTTGTGTATTTTGAAATAATACTAAAAAATTATTTACAACTTCATTATCAGCTTTTATCTTATATAACTGAGTTGTTTTATTTACATTTAAAAGCATATACTCTTTTTTACCACCCATTACAAAAAGCATACCAACAATTAAAACCAATACAGCTCCATACATAATAGTTTTTGCTCTAAGTATTTTAGTCTCTTTACCATGCACAACATCATTTGTACTTGACCACTGAACTAAACTCTCTTTACCAAGTTTACCCATAACAGTTGTACAAGCATCAACACACTCTAAACAGTTAATACACTCCAATTGAGCACCTTGTCTAATATCAATATGAGTAGGACAAACAGTAACACAAGATTGACAAGCTGTACAATCCATATCTTCAGGTACATCTTTTGCTTTAAAAACTATTTTTTCTTTTGTTTTTTCATCATAGATCTTACCACCTCTTTTTTCACTATAAATAGCTTGGATAGTATCATCATCATATAAAACTGATTGAACTCTTGAATAAGGACAAACATATACACAAAAATTTTCTTGAATAATTATAACATCCCATATTAAAAATGCTGCAATACCTAAAACTATACCTATCATCATCATATGATCAGATGGATTTTGTAAATATGCAAAGAAATCAGCAGGAGGGATAAAAAACCACATAAAATCTGCCGCTGCAACCAATGATAATACTGCCCATAATACTATACCAATCACTTTTTTTGTTGCATTTCCAGACTTAGAATAATCAGGATCTTTTTGTTTGTTTTTAATTCTTCTCATACCTAGAATTTTACCTTCAATCAAATCTCGATAAATTACTCTAAATATAGTTTGAGGACATGCCCATCCACACCAAGCTCTACCACCAATAGCTGTTACTGCAAATATTCCTAAGAACATAAACATCAATAAAAATGGCATCATATACAACTCTTGCATATCAAAAGCTACACCCATTAGCTGTAACTGCTTCTTATCAAATGATAGTAAAAATACTTGATTTCCCCCAATTTGAATAAAAGGTAACCCAATAGCTACAATTGTAGCAACAATATAAGCATAATATCTTTGAATTCTATATGCTGTTTTTTTAATATTTGTATCCATATTCTCTCTCCTTTTAATGACTCTTTGTGACATTATATATTATTTTAGCTTATAATTGGCATAACTAAATATTATTTAGTGTAATTTACTAAAATCATCCCTGCAAACTTTTTCTTTTTATAAAACTCTACTCTATAGATATTTCCATCTTTATCAACAGAATATCTTTTCATAAACATATTTTTATCAATATTTTTATTTGTTTCTATTCCTGATTTATGTTTATATCCAATTACATTCACCCTAAAAACTTTTCCATCCATAACTAAAAATTCTTTTTTAACATTAATAGTATCTCCAAATTTAACTTTTTTAATTTTACCATCTATTTTAAAAGAAATTTCTGTATTAATATTTAAATGTTCAGCATAATCAGCTTCAAGTCTAGTCAATCTTCGATTTCCATAATAAATAGTATATACATTATTTTGCTTAATTATTTTTATCAAAGGATTACTTGGAAGATAGTTTACAACTCCATTTGATTTTATTGGAAAATGTTTTTGTATATTTCTTATATCTTTTAAAGGCATTTTTATATGTATATCATCAAAAGTTATACTTATATCATCATTTAATACACTTTTTATCCCATCAATAGTCATTGGGAATTCTCTTTTATATTTTATTCCCATAATATCCATAAATTTTTCCAATGCAAGTAATTTATAGTAAACACGCTCTGGTATATTTAAACTCTTACTTGTTTCATGTCCAAATGCAGATTTTCCATTTGTTACAGCATAATAAGTAAGTGTTTTTGCCATCTCTTGCTCTACATATGTTTTTTTAAATCTTGTATGTGTATTTTTTGTTCTATATATATCTTCCTCTTTTAAAAGATATTTATTTAAATGATTATTTACCTCTTCAGAAATTGTATATGTATCAGCATACTTTTTTACATTGGGTAGTATCTCTTGATCAATAACTATTGTTTGTCCCCATTTTCTTGGTTGGTGCATCTTATCAATGTACATGGGTCTATAAAAACCACTACCATCATGCAAATTTAAAATAAGTTTTACTTTTGGATCAATTATATATTTTTTAATTCTTTGTACTATTTTATACTCTGGATCATCTTTAGGTAAATTTGCAAATTTACGATTCATATCACCAAAAGGTCCTCTTGAACGCTTAATAATACTATAAAGATTTAAATTTGGGACAATCCATACAGAACCTTTTGTAATTGTATAATGTGTAGAGATAATTGAAGCAGCCATAAACCCACCTGGTTCATCTCCTTGAATTCCACCTACTATTAAAAGTGTATTATCATCAGATTTACCTTTTTTTATCAAATCAAAAGCAAAAGCATCTAAATTTTTTTTATTTAATATTGTACTTTTTCTAAGATATTTATTTTTAGTAATATCGTTAACTACTTTTTTTATTATTTTATTATTTTCTTTTTTCACTTCAAATTTAGAAATTATTTTTTTAGGTTTTTCCAAAAAAACCTCTTCTATTTTATTCTTTTCTGTTATATCTACTTTCTTTTTTTTTATACTAGATATAACGTTTTTATTTTTTGATTCTTCTTGTTTTATTATCTGTTTTACCTCTTTTTTTTCAGGGGAAAAATAACACCCAGTAGATAAACTAATTATAACTACAACAATAACTAATCTATATAACTTTAACATGCCAAGGCTCATATCCTACCCCATCTTTATTATTTATTTCATATCTCATTGAAATATATGTTAATTTTGTTAATTCTTTAAACTCTTTAGTTTTAGCAAATCTATCTGTAAAATTATCATATCCAAAACCTTTTTTACCAACATCAAAATCACTTATTGCATGGTAAGTATATGCAGGAGGTGCAATCGAAAAGGAAGCTTGTGTTATATTTCCATTTAATCTATATATTTTATCCATATACAAACTCATCTGTTTTGCTACACCTCTTACTCCCGATGTTAAAATAATACTTTTCCCAATATCTTTTTTAACTTGATTATAATCATCAAAAGGCTTACCCTTAAATAAATAATGCCCTGTACAAGGTATTTTTCTAACTTCTTTTTTAGAAATTTTACTAGAGATATTAGCAATAGTTCTATCACCATAAAATTGATATTTAGCAGGGTCTTCATAAAAAAGTTCATCTAATAATGCCAATTCAGCTTTTGTAAATGCCCCTATTGCACTATAATTTCTACCATAAAACAATGCATTATCAAAAGATATAATATTAAAATTTCCATAACCTACATATTTTTTTACTTTTCTTAATCTATCTCGTACATTAACAAAAATTTGCCATCTCTCTTTTGAGATATAAATATCATTTCGAAAAGTAGTGTTTTTAGGGATAGATAATGAATCAATAGGTACATAAATATTATTTTTTAAAGCAAAAGCATCTTTTACAAATAGTGAAGATATTGCACCTAAACTTAAAAAAGTTCTTCTATCCATTCGATAGACTCCTCTTTTCTAATTTTAATTTTATATTTAAATAAAATATATCAAAATCTAGTAATTTTAGCTTAGCCTCTCTTTGTTTTTTACCCCAAGTTGGCTCTGGGAAAAAACTATCATTCTCAAATCTAGCTTGAATATGAAAATGTACATGAGGTACATAGTTTCCAAAAGATGCGATATTTACTTTAGTTGGCTTAAAATATTCTAACATCTCAATCTCAATAATATTTAAAACTTCTAAAATTTCAAATTGTATCTTTTTTGAACACTCACTAAACTCTTTAATTCTATCAATCGTAAATATTTTTAGCCAAGGTATCTCAAATGGCTCAATTTCAACTTTTATAAGTTGATTTTGATAAATAATTTTCTCCACTATACCACCATTTTTATATGTTTATGATCAACAAATAATTTATGTAATTCTGTTCTGTCATCATCGCTATGTACTAATAAGTCCACACTATAACTTTTAAATTTACCACCAGAACTAACTTTTGATTTAGTCACTTTATGCTCTCTTGCATCAAGTATCTCTTTTGCAATTTTATTACCATTATGCTCATGTTTAATAACAATTTTATAACACCAATTACATGGATACTCTAACTCTAACTTATGATCATTTAGATCAATCATCTTTGAAAATCACCAGTTTTCCCACCGCTTTTATGTTCAAGTTGAATATTATTTATAATCATCCCCTTATCAATTGCTTTAACCATATCATAAATAGTAAGAAGTCCTACAGACACACCCGTAAGTGCTTCCATCTCAACACCAGTTTGTCCACTTAATTTTGTAGTAACTATAAGTTTAAACCCTGGTAAATCATCAAGCTGCTCAACATCGCAATTTACGCCTGTAAGCAATAAAGGGTGACACATAGGGATAAGATCTGGCGTTCTTTTAGCACCCAAAATAGCTGCAATAACAGCAGTTTGAACAACTGGACCCTTTTTATTACTATTTGATACTATATTATCAAAAGCTTTTTGATTCATTGATATTGTTCCACTTGCAATTGCAACTCTTGTTGTATTATCTTTATCCGATACATCAACCATTTTCGGTCTATCATTACTATCTAAATGTGTTAAATTCATTGTATATTCCATTCATATTTTATATCTACAGATTATATTAAAGTTTATATTAAGTAAAGATTAAGTAAAATTCATTTCCAAAAATTATGCAAGAAAGTAGGTGATGTACAAATGCCTGGTATTAAAGTAAAAGATGTAGAATCTTTCGATGAAGCTTATAGAAGATTTAAAAAACAATGTGATAGAAGTTTAATCGTTACAGAAACAAGAGCAAGAAGATATTTTGAATCTAACCCTGAAAAGAAAAAGAAACAAAAAATCAATGCTAAGAAAAAAATGATGAAAAAACTTTATATGCTAAGAAGATATGAGTCTAGACTGTAATCTTTAAAGTACATTTATAAAAAAGGTAAGAATGTAAATTCTTGCCTTTTTTTATGCAAAATTTGATACAATACTTTATAAAATTTAACAAAAAACAAAAGGGAAAAAATGCAATTTACAGCACCGTTAAAATCAGATTCTATAAAAATAATGCTTCTAGGAAGTGGCGAATTAGGTAAAGAGGTAGTGATTGAAGCACAAAGACTAGGTTGTGAAACAATTGCTGTTGATAGCTATGCAAATGCACCTGCACATTTAGTTGCAAATAGATCTTATGTAGTTGATATGAAAAATGAAAATGAACTACTTGAAGTTATTAGAAGAGAAAAGCCTGATTATATACTTCCAGAAGTTGAAGCTATTAGTATATCTGCACTTTTTAAAGCCGAAGAGGAGGGATTCAATGTAATCCCTAATGCTGAAGCTGTAAATAAAACGATGAATAGAAGAAATATTCGAGTTTTTGCTTGTGAAGAGTTACAGCTTCCTGCATCAAAATATGAATTTGTTTCTACATTTGAAGCACTTCAAAAAGCTGGTGAAAATATAGGTTTCCCTTGTGTAATCAAACCTGTAATGTCTAGTTCTGGTCACGGTCAAACTATTGCAAAATCTGCTGATGATTTACAAAATTCTTGGGAAGTTGCAAAAGAAGCTAGAGGAGATGCTAGTGAATTAATAGTTGAAGAGTTTATAACATTTGATTATGAGATTACACTTTTAACAGTAAGAAATGAAACAGGAACAACATTTTGTGAACCAATAGGTCATATCCAAAAAGATGGTGACTATGTTTTCTCATGGCAACCAATAGAGATGTCTGAATTAGCAAAACAAAGAAGTATAGATGTTGCTAAAAAGATTACTGATGGACTTGGGGGTAGAGGATTATTTGGTGTTGAGCTATTTGTAAAAGGTGATGATGTTTATTTTTCTGAAGTAAGCCCTAGACCACACGATACAGGTATGGTTACACTTATAACTCAATCACAAAGTGAATTTGCTCTTCATATCAGAGCTATTTTAGGATTGTCTTTAGAGTATGTTGATTATGGTTGTGGAGCATCTGCTGCTTACAAATCACAAAATGATACTTTTAATCCATCTATAAATATTGAAGATTCTATTTGGGATAAAAATACTATTGTAAGGGTATTTGGAAAACCACAAAGTCATTTAGGTAGAAGGATGGCTGTTGCACTAACTTTTGATAAAAACTCTAGTGAAGCTGCACTTAATTTATCTAAAAAAGCTATTAAAAAAATAACTGACATTTAAGAATACTAAAAAGGGGAAAGTTACAAAGTCAACTTTCCCTTTTTTAGATTACAATAGTAAAACAAGCTCCAAAATACATTTCCTCTTCATATTTCCAATTTACATTTGTAACCTCTAAAGTACCACTAAATTTATTTTTAATAATATCTTTTGACATATACAAACCTATACCTGTACCTTGACTTTGATGCTTTGTTGTAAAATATGGGTCAAAAATCTTTTCAATGATATCTGACGGTATTCCACCACCATTATCATAAATCTTAATATTATTCTTATTATTTTTTCTTTCTGTTGTTATTTTAACAACTTTTTTAATAATCTTTTTTTCTACTAAAATATCTTTTGCATTATTTAAAATATTTAATATCACTTGTGATAATTGAGATGTTGAACCAAAAGATAATAATTCCGATTGAGTAAAATCTTTAAATAAAATAATATCATTATCTTTATAGGCAATCTCTACTATACTCAATATACTATTTATTGTATTAGCAATATTAAATTCCTCATTACTATCACCTGAGTCCTTCATATAATTTCTAAAGTCATCAATAGTTTGAGAAAGAAATCGAACATGCCCTATAATTTGATTGTATGATTTTTCATTTTCATTATTAGTTAAAATACCAATTTGACTTTGTATAATATTTCCAGAGGAGATAGTACTAATTGCACTTAATGGTTGTCTCCATTGATGAGCAATATTCCCTATCATCTCTCCAAGTGAAGCAAATCTTGCTTGAGATAAAAGTTGAGCATCTTTCTCTCTACTCCTATTAACTTCAACTTTAACATTATCTTCTAATGATAAATTTATTTTATGTAATTTCTTTTCATTTTTCTTTACAATATATTGATAATTTTTAAATGCTTTTTTAATATTTGTTGCTAAAAAATATGAGATGACAATAACAAGAATAGATAATAAAATTGCTAAAAGAACTATATATGTTGTAAAATGTTCAAATTTTTCTTTATTTATATTTTTTTTCATCAATAAAACTTTATCTATATCATCAATATACACTCCTGCACTAATGACAAAATCATACTCTTCACTATATTTTACAAATGTTAATTTTCTAGCGTTACGCATATCTTTAGAACCCATATTTGTTGTTGAAATATATTCTAAATAAACATTCCCATTCTTTTTTGCAAGTTTAAATCCCTCTTTAAAATAATACTTACCATTTATATCTTTTATATTAAAACTATTAGTTCCTATAAGTTGTTTATTTTTATGTGCGAGTAATTTACCATCATTATTAACAATATAAAGATAACCTTTTTTCCCAAATCTTATAGTATTTACCCTATCTATAATTTCACTTTTTATCTCTTTATCTATATTTACAACATAATCTCCAACACTTAAAATTATCCCTAAAGGTTTAAATATCTTAATATAATTTATTTTTAGAAATTCTTTACTTTGTTCTACATACGGTTTTACTTCATAATATTTATGATATCCTTTACCATCATTTTGAGCAATATTAAGAGCTGTTTTAATATATAATGTATTATCTTTATCTCTAAAATTTAAAATAGATAAATCCTCATAATGATCTTGGATTGGTAACATTATAGCAACACCTTTAGTTGAAATAATATTAAGATAACCATCACTGTTTTTTAACCTAACATTTTGAAGTGTTTTTCTAATAATAGAAAAAATTTGTTCTTTTGTTTTTGTATCTTTATTTTGAGTATAAACGGCATCAATAATAGAATAATAAGAATTAAGATTATTTTTAATTTGTTTTTTTAATCTTAGATGGATAGTTTGTTTTTTAAATTCAATCAGTTCAAAAACTTTATTTACTTCATTTTCAATAAGCTCTTTTTGAGACTTTATATAACTCTCTTTTTCTGAAATATATTCTTTTTCTAAAAAATCATGTTGATAATTAATAATTGAATAAGTTAATATTATAGACAATAAAAGTAAAGATATTATTGGTATAAAAATAGTTAATTTAAATATACTTTTTTCAGATAATATCATCACTAACCTTATTTAATTTTTTATAGTTTATCTAATTTTTTATAAAATATTAATCATAAAATATAATCTATAATTTAAATTCCACCTAACCACTTTTTAAATTATTTTTGGATACAATGATGATATAAAAAAGGTATCTAGTAAATAGATGCCTTTTGTAATGTTTAAGGAAATATAAAATGTTATTGACACCAGGACCTACAGCCGTTCCAGAATTTGTACGAACAGCAATGTCAGAAGAAACACTACATCATAGAACACCAGAATTTGAAGCTATATTTGAAAAGACTAGAAATTTACTTTTAGAACTTTTAGATATGCCTGAATCGGTAATACTTGCTTCAAGTGGTACAGGAGCTATGGAAGCTTGTGTTACAAATCTTACCCATAAAAAAGCACTTACAATAAATGCTGGAAAATTTGGACAAAGATTTGGAAAAATTTGTGAAGCACACCATATCGCATACACAGAATTGACACACGAATGGAATATCCCTATGAGTGTTGATGAAGTTGTAGATATTATTAAAAATGATAGTGATATAGATGCTATTTTTATACAAGTTTGTGAAAGTGCAGGTGGATTAAGACATCCAGTTGAAGCTATCGCAAAAGCAGTTAAAGATATAAATCCATCTATCTCTATAATAGCAGATGGAATCACAGCGGTAGGTGTTGAAAAAATAGATACTACAAATATCGATGCACTTATTACAGGTAGTCAAAAAGCACTTATGTTACCACCAGGGCTTTCTATGATTGGATTTAGTGATGAAGCTGTTGCTAAAATAGAAAAAAAACCTGCTGGATATTATTTTAATCTTTTAAGTGAGATTAAAAAACAAAAACAAAATACAACTGCATATACAGCTGCTACTACTCTTATTATTGGGCTTGGAGCTATTTTAGAAAAACTAAAAACAATTGGTTTTGATAATCTTTATGCTGATACCGCCAAAAGAGCAAAAGCTACAAGAGATGCTTTAATTGCTATTGGACTTGAAATATATCCTACAACTCCTGCAAATGCTATGAGTACAATTTATACAGAAGATTCAAATGCAATTAGAAAAGTTCTAAAAGAGAAATATGACCTGAATATTGCAGGTGGACAAGATCATCTAAAAGGTAAAATCTTTAGAATAAATCATATGGGACTTGTAACCCCTTATGAAGCTTCATGGGCGGTTAATGCTATTGAAAAAGCTATGGATGATTTAAATATTAGAACATTTGATGGAACTGCTAATAAAATATTTATGAAAGGATTTTTTGGATGATTTTTGAACATGAAATTCCTCAAGGGAGTCGTTTATATTTTGGAAAAATAGCAAAAAAGAAAAGAGAATTAGAAAATAAAATCTCATCTTTTTTTATGGAGAAAGAGTTTGATGAGATAGTTACACCAAACTTCTCATATTCTCAACACCAAAGTATTGATGATGAAACACAACTTATAAAAATAAGTGACGAAACCAACAATCAAGTAGCACTAAGAGCTGATTCAACTCTTGATGTTGCTAGAATTATCACTAAAAGGTTAGGTAGAACTACAAGCCATAAGAAATGGTTTTATATTCAACCTGTATTTACATATCCATCAAATGAAAATTATCAAATGGGTGTAGAGTGGTTAGAGTATGATAATGTAAGTGATATGATAAATCTTACAAGTGAAGCATTAGAACTTATAAATATAAAACCACTAATTCAAGTTATGAATATAAATATTCCAAAACTTGTGGCATCTGAATTAAATATTGATCTATCATTATTTAAAGATGGTGAAGTAGCTAAACTATTTGATTTAAAAATAAAATGGCTAGATAGATTACTTTATGCTTCAAAAAATGAAGATTTAGAAGATATACTAGAGATATTACCAACTAAAATAAAAGTAGAAGTTAAAAAGCTTATCGACATTGTAAATGATATTGATTATAAAAATACAATAGTTTCTCCACTTTACTATACAGCTATGAAGTATTATGATGATGTATATTATAGAGTAATCGATGGTAATCTTACTCTTGCTAAGGGTGGAAGATATAAAAGTGAAGGCGTGAGTTCTTTAGGATTTGCACTTTATACAGATAATTTATTAAAATTATTAGAAGATTAGAAAAAGGATTTAGATATGAGTAAAGCAGATATAATTGTGGGGATTCAATGGGGTGATGAAGGTAAAGGTAAGATAGTTGATAAACTTGCTCAAGAGTATGATGTAGTTTGTAGAAGCCAAGGTGGACACAATGCTGGACATACTATTTGGGTGAATGGTGTTAGATATGCACTTCATCTTGTACCATCTGGTATTTTAAATCCTGAGGCTGTAAATATTATTGGAAATGGTGTAGTTGTAAATCCAGAATCAATAATAAAAGAGATGGTTCAATTTGATAATCTTGAGGGTAGGATTTATATCTCTGATAAGGCACATTTAAATCTTCCATACCATAGTCTAATAGATATTGCTCGTGAAAAACTAAAAGGTGATGAAGCTATTGGGACAACTGGAAAAGGGATTGGACCTGCGTATAGTGATAAAATAAATAGAGTAGGACATAGAGTTGATGAACTTTTAAATCCAAAACAACTTTGTGCAAATATTGAAAAATATTTTAAACAAAATGAAGCAATTTTTAAAGCACTTGATTTAGAAGTACCTACAATGTCTGAAGTTGAAGCTCAAATAAATGAGTACAATGAAAATTTAGCACCATTTATCACAAATACTACAAATATGGTATGGGCAGCGTTAGATGAAAATAAAAAAGTACTTCTTGAGGGTGCGCAGGGTACACTTCTTGATATTGATCATGGAACATATCCTTTCGTAACATCTTCAAGTACTGTAAGTGCTGGAGCTTGTACTGGTCTTGGTCTAAATCCAAAAGATATTGGTACAATCACTGGAATAGTAAAAGCATATACTACAAGAGTAGGAAATGGACCAGTCCCTACTGAAGATTTTACAGATGCTGGTGAAACTATGGCAGATGTTGGAAAAGAGGTAGGAACAACAACTGGAAGAGGTAGAAGATGTGGTTGGTTTGATGCAGTTGCTGTTAAATATGCCTCAAGATTGAATGGTTGTGATCAATTATCTTTAATGAAACTTGATGTTTTAGATGGTTTTGAAACTATTAAAATTTGTACAGCATATGAAATTGATGGAGAAATTATAGACTATGTTCCATCAAATTTAGACAATGTAAAACCTATATATGAAGATATAAAAGGTTGGGATAGTGTAGTTGGTTGTAGAGATTATAATGAATTACCTAAAACAGCTAAAGAATATGTAGCAAGAATAGAAGAGCTTACAAATACAAAAGTAGGAATCATATCAACTTCTCCAGAACGAGAAGATACAATAATTAGATAGGGGAAATAGATGAAATTAAAAAAACAACACGCAAATTATATTGCTAGAAAAATTACAAATGATTTAATCTCTCAAGACTTTATAGAGGTACGAAAAGAGAAAGCTCTTATAACTGAAGTTTGTGTAAATATTTTAGATGAAGATATTGATAAAGAGATCAAACTAGATGAACATGTAGATGCTTTACTAGATGAAAGAGAAGATGATATTGATTTTTATAATGCTGATTATAGACAACTATTCTGGATGACTAAAAAAAGACTTGCTAATGATTTTGATGTAAGTTTAAATATGGAAGATAGATTTTCAAATATTGCACATAATATTATGGATTATTTATATGAAGAGGATTATATTCACTTTACTGTATCAGATAACCAAGTAAAAAATGTAATTGCAAATGCAATCACTGCTTTTATAAAAGGTTATGATGAAGCTGATACACTTGTATATGAAAAAATTAAAACATATAAAAGAAAACTTATCCCAGGTACTGAAGATTATGATGCGGTTTATACAAGATTGTATGAAGAAGAGCTTATCAAAAAAGGATTAATATAATGGAAAAAATTTATATATATTTAGAGAATGGTACATTTTTAGAAGCTGATAGTTTTGGGGCAACAGGTACTCAAATAGGTGAAATAGTTTTTAATACATCTATGACAGGTTACCAAGAGATTACAACAGACCCCTCTTATGCTGGACAATTTGTAACATTTACAACTCCAGAAATTGGAAATGTTGGTGTAAATAGTGCTGATATGGAGAGTGATAAGGTACATTGTAAAGGTGTATTAGTAAGAGCTTATAATGAAGAATATTCAAACTTTAGAGGTGAAAAAAGTTACTCAACTCTTTTAAAAGAAAATAACACTTTAGGAATTTGTAATATTGATACAAGATATTTAACTAAAATGTTAAGAGATGAGGGTGCGATGATGATGATAGCATCAACTGAAATATCTAATAAAGAAAAGTTAAAAGAATTATTATCACAAAGTCCTAGAATTGAAGATATAAATTATATAGAACAAGTTACTACAAAAAAATCTTATGTTCATAAAAGTGGTGCGTGGGATCATAGTAAGATGGACTATAATAAAGCTGTAATGAGTGATAAAAAAGTTGTAGTTATTGATTTTGGTGTTAAAAGAAATATTTTAAATGAATTAGTTCAATCTGGTCTTGAAGTTGAAGTAGTTCCAAGTAGTTTTAATGCTGAAGATTTAATTGCTAGATTTGAAGCAAAAGAGATTGGTGGAATATTTTTATCAAATGGTCCAGGTGATCCACTTACACTAACAGCTGAAAAAGAACAAGTTGAAAAACTAATCAAAACTAATATACCTATTTTTGCAATTTGTTTAGGTCACCAGATGTTAAGTATTGCACATGGTTATGATACATATAAATTAAAATTTGGTCAACACGGTGGTAACCATCCTGTAAAAAATAAAAAAGAAACAGTTGAGATAACTGCACAAAATCACAACTATAATGTTCCTGATAATATTGTTGAAATTGCTAAAATAACACATCAAAATCTATTTGACAATACTATAGAGGGTGTTGAATATAATAATACAAATATATTCTCAGTACAACATCATCCAGAAGCTAGCCCAGGACCACATGAGAGTAAATATATATTTGACGAGTTTGCTGCAATAGTAAAATAATTTAATATTTTTTAGTTTAAGTGTATAGATAAAATACTTAAACTAAAACTATCTCACTTTTATCTTTATGTAAATATACAACATAACCTATAATATCTTTACTATTTGTAATATTTCTAATTGCATTTTTATAATTTAATACTTGCTTTAAATGGCTTTCTTGTTTATATCTAGTTGTTTTATAATCAACAATTATATATTGATTTTCTTTTTGTATCAGTAGATCTATAACTTTTATCTCATCATTAAAAATCAACTCTTGCTCTTTTGTATATATTGAATCTATTATTAAAGATTTAAAGTCAATATTATCAATAAGTAAATTAATTCTATTTTCTATATCTTCAATATCTTTATCATCTAAAAGATTATAATATTTTGAACGAACTAAATTTATAGCTAACTTTAAAGAGACTAGATTAAATTCTTTCATCATCTCTAAACAATAGTGAGTAGCAATTCCAAAATATCGTGCTTTTATATTCTCAATAGTTTCAATTTTATCTCTCTTTTGAATATCCTGCACACCTAATTGTAAAGGCTTATAACTAATATTTTCAATATCTAAACTTGCATTATTATCTTCTTTTGATATATATAACTCTCCAAAAGATAAGTAACTTAAATCTGAACCTAAAATATCAAATACACTTTGTTTATCTTTTTTAAAAATTATAAGATTATTTTTAGCCCTTGTTAGTGCAACATATAAAATATTTAATTCATCTCCTAAAGATAGGTTCTTTTCTTTTTCTAATGCTATTTTATACTCTTCATCAAAATTTTCCCTATACTTTGTTTTATAATATATACTCTTTAAATTAATATTTTCATACTCAAAAAGAATAGTTGATCTATCAATATTTTTTCTTTTTATTCTATCTAGTACAATTACTGTATCAAACTCTAAACCTTTAGATTTAAAAACTGTTAAAATTTGTAAACCAATTTTCTCTTTATTTATCATTATTGCATCATTAGTATCAATCTCATAAATAAAATCAACAATATCATTATATGATGATACAACATCTATAAACTTAATCATATTATCATCAATTAGTTCATATTTTGAAGCTATAATATTTACTATATCTACAATATAATTTGTTTGCAAATTC
>DAOVXU010000213.1 GCA_030635995.1 Arcobacter sp.
ATAAGAATATATATAATTATTTGTTAAAGGGTCTTTTAGAGTTTCATTTTTACTTATATATCCATTTTCATTTTCATCACTATATATAACATAATACAACCCACCTATACTACTTTGACAATTTAAAAATTTAAGTGTCCATCTTTTTCTAAACCATAAAGGATTATCTTTATCATATTTATTATCAATCATTGCAATATATCTAACATATTTAAGATGCAATATTATTTGTTGTTTTGCTAGTTTTATTTTAGATAGATTATTTTTTATACTAACTTGAGAAGTTATAATACCTATTAGAGTTATTACAAATATTAATTCTATTATTGAAAATGATTTTTTATACATATTTTATTTAAATTAAAAAAGCCACCCTCAGAAGAAGGTGGCTTTTTACATATTTTTGCTTTTAAATTAATATTATAATTTTTCTGCTTCTTGAACATCATAAAGTACATCATCCATTGGATGTCTATACATAGGCATAGCAAGTCTTTTTTCATCAAGAATATGACCGATAAATCCGATACTTCTTCCAACGATAAAGAATGCGTTTAATGTACCAGATGCGATAAACTCATTGATCTCTTCTTCAGAGTAACCTAATGCTCTCCACATATCTACCATAAGAATACCAATAGTACCATCAACATTAAGAATTAAATTCTCTTTTTTAGATGTAGTAAGAGCTTCAACAGTTCTTGCATAATCTAAAAGTGGAGTTGATGGGAAGTTTTCTTTAGCATAATCCATAAGACCAGTAACTCTTAAATCTGGGTTTTTAAGTGATTTAATTCTATGTCCAATTCCTGGAATTGGAACACCTTCACCTTTCATATATTTTAAGAAAGCTTTAGGGTCAAGATTATTGTCATCTGCATACTTGAAGTATTGAGCAGCACCATCAATAGCACCACCAAATCTTGGGCCAATAGTAAGAAGTCCAGTTACAAGTGATTCAACAACTGATTTTCCAGCTCTTGCAGTTACTTTACAGTTATGTGCACCAGATACAGCAGGACCATGATCAGCAACAGTTTTCATAACAGTTTCGATAAAGTCTGTAGCCCATTTTGGATATTGTTTTTTGAACCATAATAATGATACAACATCACCAATACCTTTACCAGTACTTGGAGTAGCCACAGAAGATATTGGGTAACCAGCATAAGTACATTCTTCACCTCTATCATCAGAAATTGTACAGATAAACTCTTTACTTCTTCTAACTGTTGGACATACATTCATATCTGGCTCAGGAATTTCTGCAAGATTCATATCAGTAAATACTTTATTAATCATAGCAGGAAGTTCGTTGAATGAATTTGGTACATGGATACCAGCTTCTCTCATAGCATCATTTTTAAAATCAGCTGTTTCAGAATCAGCATTTGCAGAAGCACCAGCATGACCAAATTGAACACCTGAATCATAATACTTAGCAATTGTACCAATACACCAAGCGATAACTGGCTTAGTAATAGTACCATTTTTAATAGCTTCGATTACTTTATACTCTTCAGTACCACCAACTTCTCCTAAAAGAATCATATATTTAACAGCTGGATTTTTTTCCATTCTAAGCATATTATCAATAAATACAGATCCAACGAATCTATCTCCACCAATAGCAACACCTTCAGCAATACCATCAGCATTGATTGAAATGATATTAGATAGCTCGTTAAATAATCCACCTGATCTAGTAACTAATCCACATGAACCTGCTCTATGAAGCTTAGAGTTAACGATATTTGTAATAGTTCCACCAATATTTGCAACTTTAAATGCACCTGGAGTAATAGCACCAACAGTTGCAGGTCCTATAATAGTTACATTTTTCTCTCTAGCAGTTTGGTTCATACCTCTTGCTAATCTTTCTGGTATTCCTTCAGCAGTAATCATCATAGATGAAAAACCACCAATTTCTAATGCTTCCATAGTAACATCATAAGCTGTTCTAAAAGATGCAAAGTTTAATAAAACATCAGCTTGTGGCTGAGCAGCTTTAGCTTCTGCAGTTGTTTTAAATAATGGAATCATTACTTCATCTGGTCCAAAGAAAAATTTATCAAATTTATTATTTGAAGTTGGAGCTACAATAGCTGCAACAGATGGAGTTGCTCTTTTGATTGTATAATCATAATCTAACATTCTTTGAATAGCAGTTTTATTGTTATTCCAAAAAATCGCTTGTGTGTCTTTTGTATATAATTGTGTCATTTTATTCCCTTACTTCTCTAATGCCATTCTAACAATGTCAGTAACATGTGTTTCTGGTCCGTAAACTTCTATATAAAGTCCTAATCTATCTGCCGCTTCTTTGATGTCTTTTAAACCTTTTTCATAGTTTGGTCCACCTCTACGAACATAAATTTTAAGATCAACAGCTTTCATTTTATCAGCATATACTTCAAATGCTTGAATAATACCTGTAAAAGTTTTAGCAACATCAGTAAAGTTAGCAATAGCTCCACCAATAATCATAACTTTACCACGACCACTAGGATCTTTTTCTCTTGTCATTAAGTCAAGTAAAGTCTCAGCATAGAATTTTGTTTCACCTGTAGTTGGTCCACCAGAATACTCACCGTAGTTAGCAAGATCATCAATACCAGCCATATCAGCAATAGTATCAGCATAAACAACTGAAGCACCACCACCAGCTACCATTGTCCAGATTCTAGCTTCTGGCTTAAGTAGTGTTAATTTTAAAGATGCACCTGTTTTAGCATCAGCTTCTTCAACAGCTTCAACTTCTGGAGATTTAGCTTCCATACCAAATGCAGTAGGATACTCAACATTACCCCACTCTTCTACCATCATAAATCCAGCAGTATCATCAAGTTTTGCAACCATATCTAGCATTTCAAT
>DAOVXU010000054.1 GCA_030635995.1 Arcobacter sp.
TTAAAAAGATAATATCTAAGATAACCATAGATAAAATTTGAGGATTTAAAAACATTAATTTATAATCTTTCCATTTTGCATATTTATAATTTTATCTACAAAAGGGAGTTCAAAAAATAGTGGATCATGAGTAGCAACTACTATGGTTTTACCTAAAGATTTAAGCTCTTTTAATGTTTCAATAAAATTTAATGATAATTTCTCATCAAGGTTTGCAGTTGGTTCATCTGCAAGTATTAAATCAGGATCATTTACCATAGACCTTGCTATTGCTACTCTTTGTTGCTCTCCACCTGAAAGATTTTTTACTATAATATTCTCTTTATGTATTATATTAAAAATATTCATCACTGATTTTAATCTTTTATTTAAAAATTCATCAGTTGTATTTATAGGAATTAGAGGTAAAATAATATTATCTTTTACACTTATATTTGGGATTAGATTATATTTTTGAAATATAAATCCAATATTTTCTAGTCTAAAATCAGAAGCAAAACTATCTGAAAGTTTAGCAACACTTGTATCATTTACAATTACTTCCCCATGTGTAGGTTTTGTTAGAGATGCAATAAGTGAAAGAACTGTACTTTTTCCACTTCCACTTGCACCTTTAAGAACTACCAGTTCCCCTTTTTTTACCTCTATATTTATATTATTTAAAGCAATAACTTTTTCATCTTTATTTATAATATATTCTTTTGTAATATTTTGTAATTTTATCATCTTATAACCTCATCAGCATCAAGTGTAGAAGCTCTCCATGAAGGAAATATGGTAGCACTTATATATATTGGAACACTAAGTAAAAATATCAATGAAAACATCTCCATATCAAAACTAAATGGCAAGTCAAAAGCAGGTTTCAATACAGAGTATCCAGTAAACAAATCTCGTAAAAAAGGTGCTTGTAAAATAAATACAAAAAAGAAACTAAACATAATCCCAAAACAAAATGCTAAAAAGGAGATAATAAAACTCTCATAAAATTTCTCTTTTAAAATATCATCAGTTTTCCATCCAATAGCTTTAAGTATCCCTATCTCTTTTTTCTCTTCATTACTTAGTCCACTACTTTTATCATAAATAATCATAAAAAATGTAAATAAACTAACTATAAATAGAGCCAAAAATAATCCACTTTTATAATTAAATATATTCTCATAACTAACTTCAAAATCCTCTTTAGTAATCACTCTACAATCAGGAAACATAATGCGAAGTTTATATGCAATATTTGGTATCTCCACAGGATTTGCAATTTTTAAAACTATATCAGTAGCATAATCTTCATCCATATTAAATATCTCATATGCTACATCTTTTGATACCAGTATCAAATCATTTGATTCAAGATTTGTAGCATCTTTAAAAATCCCTTTTAACTCTACTTTCTTAAAAGTACCATCTGGTTTTATAAAGTTAAAATACTCTTTATAATAATTTTGTGTTAATACCTCTTTTACTCCATTCCCAACTATCATCCCATCTTCAATCTCACCAAAATCATAATCTTTAGTAATTTTGTCTATACTACTTTTATATTGTTTATCATATGGATCGATACCAACTACACTAAAATTTACCCCTGCATTTGCAAAATAATAATATCCCCAAACTCTTGCATTTGCACTTTGAACTCCATTTACTGCCAATATCTCCTCAACTCTACTTATCTCTATATCACTTATTCGCCCTGCTCTCATTTTTTGAACTATAATTTCAGGTAAAGAATCAACTGTTAATCTCAGTTCCTCTTTTATACCATTTGTAACTAAAAATAAAGAACTTAATAAAAATATCAAAAATGAAAAAATAACTAAAATAAATATATTCTTAGTTTTAGCTCTTAAAATTGAATTTATAGAAAACTCAATTAAATGCAAATTTATCTTAATCATCTGTTTGAATCCTCGAAATATTATTATTAAAATTAGACGGTGATATTACAAAAGTTGAAGGGAAATAGGTAAGTAGTTCTGGATCATCCTTAAATATCTCAAAAGAACTAGATAAAGTTCTATGTCTTATATACATAGCTTCTGTACTAATAGATAAATCAGGTAATCCAACTATAGAAACTAAATTGCTCTTTATCTCCAAATCTTGTTTTGATAAATACTTTATATTATTTATATATAAAATTTCAATTGTTATAAAACCTACCAATGCTATTAAAAATATAAATAATTTTTGAGACTTGTTATTCATCTGAATCAAGTCTATAAACTAACTCTTCTTTAATATCTTTAAATGCTATAATCTTTTTACCTAAATGATCTAATTTAAATGATTTAGCATCCTCTTCATTTATAAAAGGTATTAGTTCGTGTCCCATTGGTCCATAAATATCACTTCTTATTACATAAAAAGCTTTTGTACCATCAATCGCCTTTTGCGAATAATAATCTGTAACTAAAATCTTAACAATATTATCCCTCTTAGCAATAGGATAATTACCCCATCTTTGTGCATCAAAATAAAATTTCATCAAATCTTTCACACCATCAAAAGACCAATGCCGTTTATTTGAACCCTCTTCATAAAATATTTGAGCAGCCCATCTTGGGTACTTATAAGTAAACATTCCACATACAGGACACTTCTCATCCTCTTTTACTACAACTTTACCCTCAATCTCACCTAAATCACCAAATTGTTTTACTTCCCATATATAAAGTGCTACAGAATGAAGATGTTTCTCTTTTAATGGTTTACATAATTTTTCATATTTTAGTTCAGATTTTAGTTCATTTATCTCTATATAATCTGTTGGATCTATATCTTGATCACATTTTTTTTCAAAAATCTTTTTACCCATTGGGTATGTTTTCTTTTGTTTTGTTTTTTTCACTCTTGAAGTATCTAATTTTAATGAATCTTGTGCCATCTTTAAAGCAGTTTGAAAATCAACAACTTTACCATTATACTTTTTAACAAATGCTAAAGCATCTATCTCTAAAGCAAAAGCTAATTTAGATACTTTACTCATCGTACCTCTAGCTTTAGAATTTACTACATAAAAAGCACTTTTAGCATCTATACTTTTTTGAGTTTTAGCATCAATTACTCTTATAGAATTATCAATTAATCCATACTCTTGCATATCAGATGCTAAACATCTTATAGAACAATATTGTCGAGAAGTTTCATTTTGTAATTGAGCACTATGTGAAGTTTTATAAAACTTTTTAATATCATTTCCACATACAGGACACCAATGTTTTTCACTACCATCTTGAATTAAAACTGGCTCAATTGTTGCTTTTTTATTAAAACTCTTTGCATCTAAATTAAATACAAAAAGTGTTACTAAAATCAAATAAATAAAAGTCTTTTTTATCAATTTTACTTCCTACTATTCAGATAAAGTGAAATAGCTTGATGCTTTTTACCTTTAATCTTTCCACATATACCACTTGATATAAGATATGCTTTAGCATCTGCTGTAGAATTAAATCTTTTATCAGTTTTTTTACACATCTTTTTGTACATCTTAGCACCTTTTTTTATAGCTTTAGCTTGTCTTTTTTTAGTAGCTGCCATATCTTTTGCTAAAGATTTTTCTACAAGTTTATAAAGTGCATCAAATCTCATAACATCCCCACCATTTGCTTTTGCGAACTTAAGTGCATCACTTTTTTCACCAAACGCATATTTACTAACAACACTCATAGTTCCAGGCTTTTTACTACCTACTACAAAATATGCTTTTGCCGAATCAATAAATTTTAATGTAGAGTTATCAACCACTCTAAAATTTGTAAGTTGAGTATCATTTACAACTACATCTTCAACTGCACATACAATTGAACAATATTGTTTATCACCATGTTGAGCTTTTGCAGCATGATTTGTTTTATAAAACAGTGGTAAAGTCATACCACATATCGGACAATAATTCTTATTTTCACCTTTTTGTAATATTGTAGCTTTTGAAGCAGGTACTACTCTAAAATCTTTAATAGACTTTTTTTCCACCGCAAACAAACTCGAATTTGCTGTCATCAATAACATAACAATTGTAAATAAACTTAAACCTAATCTTTTCATTTTATACCCTTTAATTTAATTACCCACATCATATTATATATTTGTTAATTGATTGTTAATTATTTAAGGGGACCTCTAAATATAATCACAATTTAGATAAAATAAAAATATATAATATCAAAAGAGGTTTTGAAGATGACAGGATTATTTAAATTAAAATATTATGAAAATATAAATTCGATCTAACTATTTTGAATATACTTGAAAAAAATGCACGAAGATATTTTAGTTTAATTATTATTTTAGCTGCTTGTTTAGGATTGGCACTTCCCTCATTTGGTATTAAATTAAGTTTTTTAGTTATCCCATCATTATTTATATTGATGTTTTATACAGCAATGAAAATTAATTTTAATAAACTACAACACAGTATTTTAAAAATTAAATATTTATTAATCGGCACATTAATCTCATTTGGTTTAATACCATTTATTTTATATACTATTGCCTATATATTTAATTTTAGTGAAATTGAAAAAATGTCTGTTATATTTTCAGCATTAGCTCCAACTATTTTATCTGCTCCATACTTTGTATCAATTATGAAAGGTGATGTGGAATTTGCATTTATATTATCAATGCTACTTACATTTTTAGCACCTTTTATAATACCAATTGAATTATATCTTTTGTTTCAATCAAATATAAATATATCTATCTTAGAAATTTTCAAATCAATCCTCTACTTAGTATTTATTCCTGTTCTATTAGTATATATTATAAAAAAACTCCAACCAAATACTATTGAGCTACTACTATCAAAAGAACATACTGTTATATCTAGTATATTTTTTCTATTTATATGGGCAATTATATCAGTTAATGCAAATAATATATTAAATTTATCCTTTCATATTTTAGCAGTAATATTTATTGCAATAATACAAGAATTTGGATTCTTTTTTTTAATATTAAAAATAAGTAGAAAGTTTTTATCTGATTCCATGTCAAAATCATTTGCGTTTTCTGTAGCAATAAAAAATACGGCACTAACTGCTGGAATAGCTATAGTTTATTCAAATGATTTGTCATTAGTAAGTAGTATGGTTGTACTTATGCATGTTCCAATGTTTGCATATATCTTTTGGAAAAAAGATAAAATATGATTGATAGATTAGTATTTTAGAAGAGATTTGACAAAATGACACTCTATTGACACTTCATTATTATATTATCTAAATATTTAGAAGGAAGTATATAATGAAAAATTCCAAAATTCCAAATTTATTATCAAAACAAAAAAGATTTATAGTTCCAATACTCACATTGGTAATAATATCAATTATAACAATTACTTCATCAGTTACTTATATAAATATAAATATTCAAAAACAATATATTAAACAAAATATAAAAGAGAGTAAAATAGAATTCCTAAAAAGAGAGAAAGAGCTAATTCATCAAAAAGTACATCAAATAAATAAAAGTATTAATTTTGTTATGACACAAAAAGAAAAAACTCTGAAAAAAGATTTAAAAGCTAAAATAAGAATTGCATTTAATATTGCATATGATATATATAATAGACATAAAGATGAACTTAGTGATGATGAGATTAGAAAAAAGATTATTAAACATCTAAGTGTTATTAAATTTAATGATGGTAGAGGGTATTATTGTGTTGTCGATTTAAAAACAAAGGTAATATATACTCATGGTATAAAAGAATTAATTGGTACTAATGTATTAAAATTAAAAGATGCAAAAGAAGTAGGTATTTTTAATGCTAATATTAAAGCTTTAGAAAAAGATAAAATTGCATTTACAAAAAGATATTATTATAAGCCAAATGATAAAACTAAAAAATATCAAAAATTAATATCTATAATAAAATTTGAACCTCTAAATTTAATTATCGGTACAGGTGAGTATCTTGATGTAGTTGAAGAAGAATTGAAGAATTATCTAATAAATAGATTTAATCATCTTAATATGGGGAAAAATAAATATCTTTTTATATTAGATCTTCACAATATCAATGGTGGAGATAATTTTGCAACTATGCTTGTAAATCCGAATAGACCTGATTTAATTGGTAAAAAACTAAATGATAATTATGAAGATGGAAAAGGTAAAAAGTTCAGAAAAGAATTTTTAGAAGGGTTGAGACAAAAAGGTGAAATATATACCAAGTATTGGTATAAAAAACCAAATTATAAAGAACTTAAACCTAAAATGTCATATTTTTATCTTCAAAAAGATTTGAATTGGGTAGTTGCTAGTGGATTTTATTTTGATGATTTAGAAAAACAAATTATAGAAATGGAAACTCATTTTAACAAATCTTTAAATAATATGATAATTGATTCTCTTTTATGGGTATTGTTTTTATCTTTTTTTGTTGTAACTGTGACAGTAATTATATCTTTTAAAATTGATAGAACTATTAAAAAATATACTAATGAAGTGATTAATTTGACTGATAAAAATATGCAAAAAGAGTTACTATTATTTGAACAATCCAAAATGGCAAATATGGGTGCCATGATAGGTAATATTGTTCATCAGTGGAAACAACCACTTAATGTTATTTCATTAACTACTACAGGTATACAATTTAAGAAAGAATTAGGAATATTAGATGTAGAAACTATACCTAAAGAGATGGAAGTAATAACAAATCAAATATATCATCTTACCAATACACTTGATACATTTAAAAATTTTCTTAAAGAGAAAAAAGAATTTAAAGAGATGTTACTTCAAGATAGAATTAATGTTGCATTAAATATTTCTGGATTAGTTCTTAAAGATAATGGAATTGAATTAAAAAATAATATTAACTATTCCAACCCTATTAAAATATCATTGATAATTGGAGAACTGACAGAAGTACTTATAAATGTGATTAATAATGCAATAGATATATTAATAGAAAAAAAGATCAAAGAACCTTGGGTACAATTAGATTTAATACAAGAGGATAATAAAGCAATAATATCTATAGAAGATAATGGTGGAGGAATACCTTCTGATGTTATGTCAAAATTATTTGATAAATATTTTACAACAAAAAATGACGATAAAGGTACAGGTCTTGGACTTCATATGAGTTATCAAATTATTACTAAAAGTTTGAATGGTAAAATTTATGCTGAAAATACTGAGAATGGTGCGAAGTTCTTCATTGAATTACCATTAAAAGATGAGCAAAATTAACTATATTTTATAAAAATAGTAAAAAAGACCGCTTTTTACACTTATAAATAGTTGTCTTATAATTATACAAAACTTTATAAGTTAGTATGTTACAATATTATATATATTACGCTTAGGACTTATAGATGAGATTCTATTTAATATCAATCAAATCTATGCGAGTGGAAGTTTTATTCTAAAACAAGCACCCTTAAAAGTATTATTATCATATTCATATGTCATATTTTTAACTTCAATAGAACCTCCCATATGATCAACTATCATTTTTTGACACATATACAATCCTATACCTGTACCTTGTGATTTATGTTTAGTTGTAAAATATGGTTCAAAAACTCTATCAATTATATCACTAGGGACTCCACCAGCATTATCTTTCACTTCTAAAATAGCATTATTAGTATCTTTATATATATTTACAAATATATACATTTTTTGTTTTTCTTTACTTAATAATACATCACTTGCGTTATTAAGTAAATTCATAATAACCTGAGTGATTTCTCCATCAAAACCTTTAATATTTACATTCTCTATATCTTGAACTATTTTTATATAATTATTTTTAAATTTAGAACTTAAAATATCATATGAAATAATATATACATCTTTTAAGTTAAATGTAGACTTATTTTTATCATCTTTAAAAAAGTTTCTAAAATCATCTATAGTTTTTGATAAAAATTGTGCTGAATCATTTATGGTATTTAACGTCTTTAACTCTTGTTGTTCATCTATAATATCAAATTCTCTTTGCATTATTATACCAGTTGCTGCTGTTGAAATTACAGACAATGGTTGTCTCCACTGATGTGCTATATTTTCAAGCATCTCTCCCATTGCAGCCATTTTTGATTGTTGAATTAAAATATTATCCTTCTCTTTATTTTTTAATATCTCTTCTTTAACTCTTGTCTCTAAATTATCATTAAGTGATTTTATTTTATTGATTTTTTCTTCAATTTTTTGCTCTAAATGATTTTTGTATTGATATAGTTCTTCTTTATTATGTAATTTCTCAATTACTTTTTGCATAATACTAGTAAATTGACTTATCTCAACAGGCTTTAAAATATAACCATCAATTCCTAATCTAATTAAATCTATAAAATTCTTATTATTTGAAGATGTAATAAGAATTGTAATATTTTTACTTATCTCTCTAATCTTTGTAATCATATCTATACCATTCATATTTGGCATATCTATTGATGTAATAATTAAATCATATTTATTATTTTCAAAATAATTAAATCCTTCTAGACCATCTTTTGCAGTATCAATTTTATGAAAAAAAACTTTAAACACTCCAAAGCTATTTTTTCTATATTTATCATTATTTTCAACATATAAAACTCTAACAGTTTTACTAAATTTTATTAAATCTTCTAACATAGCATTCTTTATTTGAACTTTATTAAATTGTTCCATATTTTAACTTCTTTACTTTTTACTTATTAACATACTATCATTAATTATATAAATTCAAGTCATAAATACAATGATTCTCAATAAACTAGACATATTTTAGTTTACTAAATATAAGTATTTATAGGGTAATACACTTGTACCTTGTTATTATTATCAAAATAATTTCAACTTAATTAAAAACATACAATAATAGTAGTAAAATAGTTTTACAAATAAGAAAGAAATAAAAGAAGTTACTATGAAAAAAAAATATTTAATATTGCCTCTTATATTATATTTTATACTTTTAATTACAGTATATAATCAAATTCACAAGTATGCGATAAGTCAAGCAGAGATTAGAGTTGAAGAGTTTTTAGAAAACTATAAAGCTTTACGAACTTATGTAAGTAAATATCAAAAACCAGAAATTTTCAAACTTCAATCATCCAATATAATTAGTGAAGAATTTTTTATGCCAAATCTTTTATCTTCTACATTTTCAGCCAAAACTGTAAATAAAATATATAATGAGAATAGAATTAAAGATAATAAAATACCGTTAATAATAAAATTTGCATCAATAAATCCAAGAAATATTTCAAATAAAGCAACTAAAAAAGAGGCCAAAATACTAGAAAAATATAATAATAATACATTTACAGGAATATATAAAGAGATACAAGAAGATAAAGATGGGACTTTTTTATTTTATGTTTTACCGACAAAACTTAACAACAAAAAATGTATGAAATGTCATTCAGATCCATCATTAGCACCAAAAGATTTAATAAAAAGATATGGTGATAAAAATGGATTTTATGAAAAACTTGGAGAAATGAGAGCAATAATAGTTACTACTATGAATATTGATGAATATTTAATATTTGTAAAACAAAGATTTTTTATAATGGCACTATTTATAACCATAATATTTTTTATAATATTTTTTATTTTTTATCAATTTAATATAAAACTAACTAAAAAAGCTGAACTTATAAATAATATTTTAAATTCTCAAATGAATTTTATTTTAATTACAAATGGGAAAAAAGTACGATCTCCTTTGAACAACGATCGGAAAAATACAACCAGAAACCGACACTGATTGTGATCACCGGACCAAAAAAATCCGGTAAAAAAGAAGTGGCCAAAGCTCTGGAGGCCAAACTGTTCAATGACGGTAAAATCGTTTATTTTCTTGGTATAGGCAATGTACTCTATGGTATCGATGCGGATATCAAA
>DAOVXU010000034.1 GCA_030635995.1 Arcobacter sp.
AGGGTATGAAACTTGAAGGAGCTCCTTTTGAGGGTGTACTTTTTATAGGTGTTATGGTTGTAAATGGTGAACCAATTATCTTAGAATACAATGTAAGATTTGGAGATCCAGAGTGTGAAATACTTATGCCACTTATGGACTCAAATGTAAGTGAACTTTTTTATAAAGGGGCAACTAAACAACTACATAATTTTGATTTAAAGATGAAAGATGAATATGGTGTTGCAGTTGTAATGGCAAGTGGTAATTATCCTTATGGTTCTAGTACTCCTGCCCAAATTATTGTTGATGATATTTATGATGAAGAGTTATTGGCTAATTCTCATATATCATATGCTGGAGTTACAAAAGAAGATGATATATTATTAGCGACTGGTGGTAGAGTTCTTTTATGTGTTGGATTTGGTAGTGATATTCAAACTGCTCGAAATAGAGCGTATGCTTTATGTGGGCAAGTACACTTCGCAGGCAAAAAGATCCGAACAGACATAGCCTACCAAGCCTTAAAATAGGTATAATATACAATCTTTGCACTAAGTTCTAAAATTGATGTACAAAAGTACACCTGCATTTAGAATTTAGCACAAATCTTGCACATTATATCTATTTTGAATTTTATAATAAAAAAGGAAGAATTTTTGAATGATGAAAATCAAAATGTAAATATTGATAATTTAGAATTAGCAACTCAGCGTAGTAGGGTAGGGGCTTTTATTATTGATGATTTGTTGATAACATTTATCACAATTTTAATGTTATGGGAACATATATTAACTGTAAATGGTGACTTTATGTCTATATTAATGATTATGAATGATGCTTTTATTCAAATATTGGTATTAAAGTTTATATATCAGACATTTTTTATTTGGTATTATGGGGCAACTGTAGGAAAAATAATTGTTAAAATAAAAGTTATTGATTTTAATAATTTTGGAAAAGTTAGTTTATCTAGTGCTTTAATAAGAGCAGGTATGAGAATAGTTAGTGAGACTATTTTTTATATTGGATTTATAATATCTTATTATACAGATTCAAGACAAACACTGCATGATAAAACTGCACATACTTTGGTTGTGAATGTATAGATCCTTTGTTTTAATTAGTTTAGTATTTTCTTTTCTTTTGTCTAGTAATATTTATGCAAAAGATGAAAATACTATTCAAATTATAGCAAATTCAATTGATACAAATGGGAGTATAATAAATGCTTCAGGAGATGTTTTAATATTTGCGCCTAAATATTATATAACGGCTAAAAGAATTATATTTGATAAAAACAATAGTACACTTGAATTATTTGATAATGTAAATATATCTGAAAATAATAAAACTATTGTATTAACTCAATATGCTTTTTTAGATATGAAAAATGATGTTAATAAAGCTACTCCAATTTTACTAATTGATAAAAAATCAAAAATATGGATAAACTCAACAAATATAGAAAAAAAATCAGATATACATCTAATTAAAAATGCAACAATCTCTAGTTGTGAATGTTATAATCCAGATTGGAGTATAGGATTTACAAGTGGAGATTATAATACAACAGATCAATGGATAAATACTTATAATAATACTTTATATATAAAAGATCTACCTGCTTGGTGTTTTTTAGTTCCTGCAATACCTTTTGTAAATTTATCTACACTTGCAGTGACTTATTTAATCGTAAATCCACCATATATTGGTTTTCCTATAAATAAGGAGAGAAGAAGTGGTTTATTAAAACCAACAGTTGGATATGGAAATAATGATGGTTATTTTTATATGCAACCTATATATTATGCACCTAGAAAAGATTTAGATTTTGAATATATACCTCAAGTAAGATTATTAAGAGGGGCTGGTCATGAACTTAAACTTAGATATAAAGATAGTGAATACTCACAGCTTGATATAAGTGGTGGAATTTTTAATGAAAAAACTAAATATTTTAATGAGCAAAAATTATTAAATGATGAACATTATGGTTGGAATTTAAAATATAAGCGTTCATCTCTTTTTCCATCTAAAAATAGTACCGATGGATTATTAATATCTTTGCAAAATATGAATGACATAGAATATACAAATACAAGATATAAAAATAAGAGTCTTTTTCCAACTAAATTGTTAAAATCACAAATTAAATATTATTATAATACAAATAGTTATTATTGGAATATAGATAGTCAATATTATAATGACATTACCCAACAAAATAATGATAATGTGATGCAATTATTACCACAATTGCAATTTCATAAATATTCAACTAGTACAATATTTGATAAATTAACTAGTTCCGTTGATGTTAAATATGATCGAAAAACAAGAATAGAAGGGATAGGAGCAAAGAGTACCAAGATAGATATTCCTTTTAAATATAATATGTATCTATTTAATAAGTTTTTATCATTAACATTCTCAGAAGAGTTACATTTTACACAGACAGAATACATAAATACTACAGATTATGATAAAGGTAGTTTATTTATTAATAATCATATTATATCTGTAGATATTGATATGCTTAGGCCATATAAATCTATGATACATACTATACAATTTAAAACAAAATTTACAAAACCAAATATTGTAAATAGTAAGGGTGATCTATATGGTGTAAATAGTGAGGATAGTAATATAAGCTTATTCCCCATTATAAAAACTAAAGAGAATATCAAGTTTACAATGAATCAATCATTCTATAATAAAAAAACTTTATCTGCTATAATTAATCATAAAATCAATCAAGCAATAAGTTATGATGAAAATGGTACAAGTCAATTGGATGATTTAGAAAATGAGATAACTTTTTTTTATAAATATGGAAAATTATCTAATAGATTGTTGTATAACCATGATGCAAAATTAATTATTAAATCTATTTATTCTTTGAAGTTTAAAAAAGATAATTTTTTTACAAATATAGATTATAGTAATTTTAAGAGTAAACCTATCTATTCACTATTATCATATGAAGAGCTTCAAGATACAAATAGTTTAATCAATAATGAATCAATAACAGGAAAGATAGGAAGTAAAGTATTAAAATACTATACTATAAGTTATAAAGAACAGTATGATCTTATAAAAGAAGTAAGTAATGTTAAAGAATATGGTTTGACAATTGATAAGAAATGTTGGAATCTAAATCTTAAATTAGCTGATAATTTGGTTGCATCAGCTACAACTACAGCAAAAGCTAGACGGCAAAATATAGTTTATGCAACAATTACATTAAAACCAATTGTATCATTTAAACAAAAATACATACAAGATGAAAGAGAAGAATAAGTGAATAATGAAACTAAAGTAGGGATATTTGTAATAATTGGTATTTTTATGTTATTTGGATTGTCTACTCAAGTTGGAAGCTTTAAATTTGGTATAAAACAAGGATATCTAATAAATGTTGAACTTAAAGATGCTAGTGGACTGGAAAAAAATGCAAAAGTAAAATCAAGAGGTATTACTATTGGATATGTTGATAAGTTTTTATTAACATCTAGTAAAGTTGTTGTTCAGTTATCTATTCAAAATGAGATAAAAATTCCACAAAATTCTATTGTATCTATTAAACAAGAGAGTATGCTTGGTGTGAAATATATAGATATTGAATTTTCAGCAGATAAACAATATTTACTAGTAAATAGTTCTTTAACTAAAACTAAATCTTATGCTTCATTTGATGAAACTAGTGACACTGTAAATAAAGCTGGAATTACTATTGATAATTTTGTAAAAAGATTAGATAGATTAGTAGCTCAAAATGAAGAAAATTTTAATAAACTTATAGAAAATTTTAAAGAGTTTGGAGATGAATTTAATATTATGGGTAAAAATATAAATGAAAAGTTACCCTCAATATTAGAAAAATTTGAAAGTGTTGGTACAGAATTTGAACAAACTGGTAAAACTATAAACAGATCTTTACCAGATATTATGACAAAATTTGAAAAACTTGAAGATGGTATTCAAAATATTATTGATGATAATAGAAAAAATTTACAAAGTGCAATTAAAAATATAGACACAGCATTTGTATCAGTAGATAAAGCATCTGTAAAGGTTGAATCATCATTTGATAAGCTTGATAAATATTTAAGCTCAACTACAAAAAGTACTTTAGGGATAGAGTTTAAAACACAATTAATGGAAAATGATTCTTTTAATAAATCATATTTCGGATTTGATTATTCACCAAAACCAACAATCCATCATCTTGTAGATATTGTTTCAACTGATGATTATAGGGATGATGGCACAAATACATCTACACCTAAAACAACAAAAATACATGAAGATGCTAGAACATTAATATCTGCTCAATATGCTAAAGATCTAGGTAAGTTAAGAGTAAGAGGTGGAATTATTGAAAGTACAGGTGGATTTGGTGTTGATTATTTTATGTTAAATAAACAACTTAAATTATCACTTGATGCTTATGATTTTAATGCTTATAATGATGTAAGGGGTGATAATACTCATTTAAAAACACAGTTAGAGTATAGTATGAAAAAGCATATTTTAATATATACTGGATATGATAACTTTTTAAATAATGATGCAAAAACTATTTATGTTGGTATTGGTGTGAAATTTGAAGACGATGATTTAAAATATTTAATTGGAAATGGTGCAACAGCCCTCAATTAATATTGTATAAAAAATAAAAAATAAAAAAAAAGGTAAAATATATGTCAATAATATGTGAATTAGAATTAAATAATGAAAAAGAGATTTTTGAATTTGATAAGGTAGCTAAACAGTCAAATGGTTCAGTACTATACAAAGTAGGAGATGCTGTATTGTTAGCTTCCGTTGTAAGTGAATTTGATAATCCAGTTTCAGAAGATTTTACACCATTAACAGTTCAATATGTAGAGAAAACTTATGCAGCTGCAAAGATTCCTGGTGGATTTATCAAAAGGGAGAGTAAGCCTAGTGAATTTGAAACATTAACTTCAAGACTTATAGATAGAAGTTTAAGACCACTATTTCCAAAAGGTTATATTTACCCTACAGTAATAAGTGTAATAGTTCTTAGTGTAGATGTAGATCTTGATCTTCAAGTATTAGCTTTAAATGCAGCATCTGCTGCATTGTATACTTCAGATTTACCTATTAAAAAATCAATTAGTGGTGTAAGAGTTGCTAAAGTTGATGAGGAATTAATAGTAAACCCAACGATGTCACAATTAGAACTATCAACTTTAGATTTATATGTTGCAGGTAGTTCTTCTGAGTTGTTAATGATAGAGATGAAAGCTATCTCAACTGAGACTATTATAGAATCTTCAGTAGATAATTTTGCAAAAATACATAATATTAATGATATGTGTGAAGATGAATTGGTTAAGGTGATAGAACTTGCTCAAAATAGATTAACAGATATAAATACTACATATGAAAAAAGTTTTGAATCAGCATCAAAAAATATGGTAGAGGTGGAACTTTTAGAAAATAAAATTGAAAATAGTTTAATATCATATGTAAAAGATAATTTTTCTTCAAATATAAAAGATGCTATAAAAGTAATGGCTAAAAAAGAGAGAACAAGTGCATTAAAAGATGTTGCTGTATTAATATCTAAAGAGGAATCAATTGTTAATGATGAGATAAGTTTTAAAGATATTTATGAAGCTGTATCTATTGTAAAAAAAGATATTGTTAGAAAAATGACAGTTTTAGAAGGTATTAGAGCTGATGGAAGAGGTATGAAAGATGTTAGACCTATCTCAATAGATATCAATATTTTACCTTCAGCACATAGTAGTTGTTTATTTACAAGAGGGGAAACACAAGCTTTAGTAGTAAGTACACTTGGAAATAGTAAAGATGGACAAATGTATGAAGTTCTTAGCTCTAAAACACCAAAAACAGAAAATTTTATGCTTCATTATAATTTCCCTGGATTTAGTGTTGGTGAAGCTAAACCTATGTTTGGAGTAAATAGAAGAGAATTAGGACATGGTAATTTAGGTAAAAGAGCATTAGAAAGTACTATTGATAATGATTATACTGATACAATTAGATTAGTATCTGAAATTCTAGAATCAAATGGAAGTTCTTCAATGGCAACTGTTTGTGGTGGATCATTAGCATTAAAAGCAGCTGGAATTCCTGTCCATTCACTTGTAGCTGGTGTTGCTATGGGAGCGATGTTTGAAGAGGGAAAATCTGCTATATTAACAGATATAATGGGTCTTGAAGATCATGATGGAGATATGGATTTTAAAGTAGCTGGTACTTCAAATGGTATAACAGCACTACAAATGGATATAAAACTTGGTGGAATTTCATTGGAATTTTTAAAAGAAGCTTTAGTTCAAGCTAAAGATGGTAGAGAACATATTTTAACAATTATGGAAAAAGAATCTCAAAATATAATCCCAAGTGAAGCTTTACCTATGATTGAACAATTTAAAATTGATCCATCAAAAGTTTTTAGTGTAATTGGAAAGGCTGGGTCTGTTATAAGAGAAATTATTGAAAAATTTGAGGTTGCTATTGATCTAGATAGAGATAATGGAAATGTTAAAGTAACTGGTTCAAATAGAAAAAATATAGAGGGTGCTGTTGATCATATTAAAACTATATCATCAAATGCAAAAACATTTGCAAAAAAAGAGACTATAAATTTTGAAAAACTTTATAATCTTGATGATATTTATAATGGTAAAGTATTAAGAATAACTGATTTTGGTGCATTTATAGAATTGCCTCAAGGTGGAGAAGGTTTACTTCATATTTCAAAAATATCTAAAGAGAGAGTTTCAAATGTCAATGATGTTTTAGCTGTAAATCAGATGATAGAGGTTAAAGTGTTAAAAGTGAGTAAAGATAGAATAGAATTAGCAAATCCTATATTTTAGGTTTGTTTAAAAATAAATTAGATATAGTTTATTATATGAAATTAATTTTATAGATAGTAGTAAGGAATGTTATGAAACTTTTAATTGTAGATGATTCAACAATGTTAAGAGATATGCTTTCGTATGCACTGAATGAAGGTGGTTATGCGGATGTTACAGAGAGTATAGATGGTATTGATGGGCTAGCAAAAGCAAAAGCAACACAATATGATTTAATAATAAGTGATGTAAATATGCCTAATATGGATGGTTTAACTATGGTTGGTGAGATAAGAAAATTACCACAATATGCTAAAACTCCTATATTAGTTTTAACAACTGAGAGAAGTGATGATATGAAAACTAAAGGTAAAGCAGCAGGAGCAACTGGATGGATTGTTAAGCCTTTTGTTCCAGATCAGCTTTTAAAAGCTGTAAATATTGTACTTAGTAGAAAATAGTTTAAATTAATAGAATAGTAAAAAGGTGTAAAAATGTCTGGATTTGATATCACAATGTATAGGGAAATGTTTGTTGAAGAAGCTGAAGAGTTATTTGAATCAGCAGATAATGTATTACTTGAAGCAGAAAAGAATGGTAGTTTAACAGAAGAGGAGATGGGACAACTTTTTAGGGATGTACATACTTTAAAAGGTAGTGGAGCATCTGTTGAATTGGCATATTTTGCGGAGTTTACACATGATGTTGAAAATCTTATGGACAAACTAAGAAATCATCAAATAGAGTATGTTCCAGATATGGCTAGTGCATTGATTGATGGACTTGATGTTATGAAAGAGATTCTTCAAATGGAATGTGATAATGAGATAAATAGAGAAAACTTTACAGAGATGTCTGGTGAAAGTTTAACTGTAATTAGAGCTTATCTTAATGGTGACAATCCATCTGTTACAGAAACATCAGCACCAGTAGTATCAGCTCCAGTTCAAGATACACCTATAGCAACTGTTCCTGTGCAAAATACTACTTCACTTGCAAATAGTTCTTACGGGTTTTTTGATGGTTCAGCTATAAGTGTTGGATCTAATAATAAATCTACAGTTTCAAATAATAATAGTGGTAATACATATGGATTTTTTGGTGAAGATTCTTTTGAAGAAAATTTAACTATATCAGATAGTGATGATTTTGGATTTTTTGATACTGCTGAAGCAATTAGTCCTGAATTAGTTGAAGATAAACCTCAAGTGGTACCTTCTGTACAAGATGTTGAACCACAAGTAGAAATTTCAAAAGAGGTGGCAACACCGTTATCTGGTAAATCAGCTCCAGTTGCTAAAAAAGAAGTTAAAGAAAAACCTATTAAAAAAACTGCCGCTGCAAATAATATTAGAGTAAATTTAGATAAAATTGATAATTTAATGAATAATGTTGGAGATTTAGTTATTACAAATGCTATGCTTACTCAATATTCAACTACAATTGAAGATTCTAAAACAAGAGCATCAGTTTTAGAAAGATTAGAATTACTTGAAAGACATATTAGGGAGATGCAAGATTCTATTATGAGTATTCGTATGGTACCAATGGATTCTATATATTCAAAATTTCCAAAAGTTGTAAGAGATATATCTAAAAAGCTTAGTAAAAAAATTGATTTTAAACATGAAGGTGATAGTGTTGAGATTGATAAAGCTATGATTGAAGGATTAACAGATCCCCTAATGCATATTATTAGAAATTCTTTAGACCATGGATTAGAAACACCAGAAGAGAGAAGAGCATCTGGAAAGAATGAGACAGGTACTATACTTATCTCAGCTGAACAAGCAAATGGACAAATGATTATCTCTATTACTGATGATGGAAAAGGGATTGATTTTGAGAAAGTTGCTCAAAAACAACTTGCTGCTGGTGCAATTGATGAAAATCAGTATAATTCTATGACAGATAATGAAAAAGCGATGTTGATTTTTGGAGCAGGTGTTAGTACAGCTGATCAGGTTACAGAGATATCTGGTCGTGGTGTTGGTATGGATGTTGTTAAAACAAATATACATAAGTTAGGTGGGGCTATTAAACTTGATACTGAAATGGGAGTTGGTACTACAATTACAATTATGTTACCACTTACACTTGCTATTCTTGATGGACTTGATATTGCTGTTGGAGAGATGAGATATATTTTACCATTAAGTTCAATTGTAGAGTCTTTGCAACCAACTTCAGATATGATTAAAAGAATTGGGGATGGTAGTCAAGATTTACTTATGCTAAGAGAAGAATTTATCCCTGTAGTTAGACTTTATCAGCTGTTTGATGTTGAGCCTAAACATACTATTCTTGAAGATGGTATGTTAATTGTAGTTAAATCTGGTACAACTAAAATAGCTATGTTTATAGATGAATTTTTACATCAACATCAAGTTGTGGTTAAGCCTTTGGATAAAAACTTTAGAACAGTTGAAGGGATAGGTGCTGCAACAGTTAGAGGTGATGGTTCTATTGGACTGATTTTAGATATCATCGGACTTATTGAAGTTCAAAAGAATTTTGATCATAGTCGAACAAATTTTCGTAATACTAAAAAAGTATCATAAGGGATGAGTGAACAAAAATCAATACATGAGAGAGTGAAAAAAATACTTTATTCCCTTACTGGTATTACTCTTGCTGAAAATAAAGATATAATGATAACTAATCGTCTTGACAAACTTAAGAGAAATGCAAAGTTTAGTGGAAATATTAGTGATCTACTTAATAGTATTGAGAATGATGGAAAATTTATTACTGAATTTATTAATACTTTTACAACAAATAAAACACATTTTTTTAGAGAAGATTTTCATTTTGTTGATTTAAGAGATAGAGTGTTACCTCACTTTTCATCTTCAAAAGAGATTAAGATGTATTGTTCTGCTGCTTCAACTGGAGAAGAACCATATTCTATGGCAATGACGGTAAAAGAGGCTGATTTAAATATAAAAGCATCTATTATTGCAACAGATATAGATACAGAAGTACTCCAGCAAGCTGCGAATGGTGTATATAGATTTCAAAAAAGTTCAAAAGAATTCCCTGATTGGATTAAGCCTCAAAAATATTTTAAAAGAAGAGTTCAAAAAAGTTTAGTTGGGGATGAAATTTTAATCAAAGTAAATAGTAATATTAAAGATTTAGTTACATTTGCACAAATGAATTTAAATGATGAAAATTATCCTTTTGATGATGCTCAATTTGATGTTATTTTTTGTAGAAATGTATTGATATATTTTTCTAGTGAGGATCAAAATAAGATATTAAAAAAGTTATTTAGACATCTAAAAATTGGGGGTACTCTTTATATCGGTCATTCAGAATCACCACAAGATTTGATTAATTATACTAAAAGAGTTGGTCAAAATATTTTTGTAAAAGAGAGAGATATTTAAAATTGGTTACATTAGGTCATAAAGATGGTAGTATTGAAAAAGTTTCTTTGACTCGTATTACTCAGCTTGTAAAGGGATATAAGACACATACTGTAATAGGTGGCGAGTTTGCCGTTGTAAGTGATGAGGAGGAAATTGCTTTTAAAACATTGCTTGGGTCTTGTGTTGCTATTATATTTTATGATAGACTTCAAAAGATTAAAGGGATGAATCACTTTTTATTACCTACAACAAATAATAGTAACGAAGATATGAAATATGGTTTATATTCTGTTGAAGCTATGTTAAATGAGATGTATAAAATGGGTTGTAGAAAAGAAAATATGGCTGTTAAGATTTCTGGTGGGGCAGATATTGTAAATGTTAATATATCTGCAAAAAGTATAGGTCATAGAAATGTAGAGTTTGCGACTGATTTTTGTGGTGCAGAGGGTTTTAGAATACTTTCAAATCATACAAGAGGAACAGAGGGAAGGGTGATTTTACTTACTAATCGTTTTGAAACATTTATTAAAAGTGTTCAAGGTAGTACTTCCTCAGAAGTTGCAATACAAGAGAAGAAATTACAAAGTGAAATTTCTGTTCGTAAACCAGCAATTTCTGAATATGTTTCAGGTACAGGAATATTTGATATTGATGAAAAAAATGCAGTTGAACAAGAGATGGAGATCGAACTTTTTTAAAAAACATCTAAAGTGATGTTTAATTATTTGGAGGCATTTAAGAAATGTATACAGTACTTGTAATTGATGATTCAGCTTCTATGAGAAGAGTTATAAAAGATATGATAAATTCTATAGATGAATTTGATGTTGTAGATACAGCAATTGATGCTTATGAAGCAAGGGAAAAGATCAAACAATTAGAACCTGATTTAGTGACAATTGATTTAAATATGCCAAAAATGGACGGAGCAGTGTTTTTAAGAAATCTTATGAAACTTCATCCTATGCCAGCTGTTATTATTTCAAGCGAAGGGGCAAGGGGAAATAGTATTTTTGATGATGGTGCTGTTGGTTTTGTTGAGAAGCCAGCATTGGGAGAGAGTATGGCATCTTTTGGTAATAGAATACAAGATACATTATTAAATTTAACTTTTTTACTTAAAAGATATACATTAAAAAAACCAAAACCTATTAAACCAATAGAAAAACAATTAACTAAACCAAATTCTTTACTTAAAAATGGTGTTGAAAGAAAGGTTCATCCTGATGAAGTTTTATCTTCTATACCTGCATTATTACCTGGAGGTAAGGTGATTGGTATTAGGTCTTCTACCGGTGGTGTAGAGTCTTGACTTACTGTTTTTACATCATTAAAGTCTAATTTACCACCTATTATTATAACACAACATATCCCTTATGGATTTTCAAGTTCATTTGCCCAAAGATTAAATGATCATTCTGATTTAATTGTTTCAGAAGCTATAGATGGTATGATACTTGAAAAAGGTCATGCTTATTTAGCACCAGGAAATAAGCACTTAACTATTGAAAAAAAAAGTTCTTCTTAT
>DAOVXU010000185.1 GCA_030635995.1 Arcobacter sp.
AAGCAGATAAATATATATTTATTTGTAAAAAAGTGGTTTTATAACTATATCACATAAACAAAAGTTAATTTGGTATCTAAAAAACAATAAATTTTAGACATAAAAAAAGCTTGAAAGAAAACTTTCAAGCTTTTTTAAAAATAGTGATAATACTATCTTGAGTAAGCAGCACCTACTATATTTTTTGTATTTACTATATAAGGTACAAGTGCCATATGTCTAGCTCTTTTGATTGCTAATTCTACTTGCTCTTGATGTCTTTTACTAGTTCCTGTAAGTCTTCTAGGCATAATTTTACCTCTTTCACTCATAGAAATTTTTAGTAACTCTAAATTTTTATAATCAATATTTTCAATCTTCATTGCACTATATTTACAATATTTTTTTGCGAATTTTCTTCTTTCAGCCATGTTAAATCCTTTTTCTAAAATGGAATTTCATCTTCATCGATGTTTATTTCAGGTATCTTTTGAGGTTCTTGAACCATACCACCTTGAGGTTGTTGTGCATTATTATAACTTGGTTGTTGGTATTGTTGCTGTTGCTGTGGAGCTTGATATTGTTGTTGTGGTGCTTGCTGGTTTCCATAATTATTTTGTCCACCAGTATTATTCATAGAATCAGCTTTTGAATCTAAAAATTTAAAAGTTTCAACTCTTAAAGAGTGTTTACTTCTATTCCCACCATTTTGATCAGTCCATTGCTCTAACACAAGTCTACCTTCAAGCATAACTTTAGAACCTTTTCTTACATATTGATTTAGTATCTCAGCACTTTTACCAAAAACATTAAAATCTAAAAAACAAACTTCTTCTTTTTGTTCTCCAGTTTGAGTTTTATATTTATGAGAAGTTGCTATTGCACCTTTGGCAATTGCAGCTCCACTTGGAATATATTTTAACTCAATGTCTCTAGTTAGGTTACCAATCATTATTACTTTATTATACATAAGATGTTCCTTTTATACAGTTTTAATTATTCAGCTGCTGCTTGCGTTGATGCAGGTGTAGCTTTTTTTTCAGATTTTTTAGCTGCTTCAGCACTCATAGTAGTCCATCTTGCAACTTCAATTTTACTTTCGTGTTTAATGAAAATGAATCTTAAAATATTTTCATTAATTCTATAATTTCTTTCTAATTCTAAAACTGCTTCTGTTGGAGCTGTAAAGTACACAAGGTAGTAGTACCCTCTTTTGTTTTTTTGAATTTCATATGCAAGTTCTCTTGAACCCATATCATCAGTAGATGCAATTGTTCCACCATTTTTTTCAATATTTGATTTTACAAGTTCGATTTGTGCTTGTATCTCTTCCGCTGTTAAAGTTGCTTTAACAATAAACATAGTTTCATAATGTCTAATTCTAGCCATTTAGTTCTCCTTTTGGTTTTAGCCGTTTAATATTTAAATATAAATATTTTACAGCAAGGTTTTTTGTGAACTTGGATTTTATCTAAAATTATCTAATAATTAGATTAAAGGTAATCTCATTGTAAATTGAGCTCCTGTATAACTTTCAGACTTATACTCATATGTTACATTTGCTACCTCTAAAGTACCTTTCATATGCTTTACAACCATCTCTTGACTCATATATAAACCTATTCCTGTACCTTGTGCTTTATGTTTAGTGGTAAAATATGGTTCAAATACTTTATTGATAATATCTGTAGGAACACCCCCTGCATTATCTTTGATACTAATTACGGCATCTTTGTCATCTTTATAAATATCTACAACAATAAGTCTTTTTTGATTCTCTTTTGTTTCTAAAATATCTCTTGCGTTATTTAATATATTCATTATAACTTGTATCACTTCACTATCTAAATTGATCACCTCAACATCATCTAAATTTTCATAAATTTCAATACTTAAAGATTTAAACTTTGAATTAACTAAATTTAAAGTTTTACAATAAATATCTTTTAAATTGAATTTTACTTTCTCTTTATCTGTTTTGAAAAAATCTCTAAAATCATTTATTGTTTTAGATAGATGCTGTGATGTGTCATTTATTTTATTTAATGATTTAATTTCATCTTCCTCTTTAAGTACTATTCCTAGTTCTTTTTGCATCACCATACTTGTAGAAACTGTAGATATAACAGAAAGGGGCTGTCTCCATTGATGTGCAATATTTTCAAGCATCTCTCCCATAGCTGCCATTTTTGATTGCTGGACTAATAATTGTTCTTTTTCTTTTAACTGTTGTCCTATTATTGTTTCATTTGTTATATCTAGCTTTATTGCTATAAATTCTACTATTTTACCATCTTCAATAACTGGTGTTATTGAAGCTTTTTCATATGATAAATTACCTTCTTTATTTAGGTTTATAAACTCTCCACTCCATTTTTTACCACTATGTATAGTTTTATTCAATTCAATATAAAATTCTTCTGGTTGCTTCCCTGATTTTAATATACTTGGTTTTTGTCCAATTATCTCTTTTAAGCTATATCCTGTAGTTTTAGTAAAGGCTTCATTAACATATTTTATACTTTCATTTTCATCTGTAATTACAACAATATTATCACTATTTTCTACCGTTTTCCTAAATCTAGATAATGCTTTATTTGATAAAATTAATCTATACTCATAAGCTAAATATAATATTATTGAAATTGCTAATAATATAAATAATATACTAATTGCTATTTGTGCACTATAGATACTATTTTTAGAATATTCTTCATATAACCTTTTCAACTCTTCTAATTTATCATCTATGTTTAACTGTGTCAAAGATCTTCTAACATCAATAAATTTTATTTGATATTTTATTATTATTTTAGCATGTTTTAAAAAATATTTATCATATTTTTTCTTATATAAAGGGGTATATTTGTCAATTTTAAGTAATTCTTGATTTAAATTTAAAGATGGGTTTTTATCCAATGTCATAATAATTGTGTATAAATCATTAAACCTACTATCAATCCCTTTATTTTTAATTTTTTGTATAATTCTAAAGGAATTATTTAAAATAGCTCGATATGATTTAACTCTATGGAGGGTATCAAACTTCTTATTTATAGCAATTTTAAACTCTTCTAATTTTATCTTTAAAATATTATTATCTATATTTTGTAATATTTTATTCTCTTCTATACTCTTTAACTCAACTTCAAAAGAATCTATTTTGTTCTGAATAATATCAAAATTATCATATTCTAAATAATTTCTTAAATATAAATCAAAATCTTTATTAAGAATCCCTATTTTTTCAATATTATTATCAACTAAAAATAAACCTGCCCTTTGAACTTTAGTATTGTATAAAAAAAATCCAAGTGAACCTAGTAGTAATACTAAAAGCATGGCACTAATTATTACCTTTTTCAATTACCATCCTTTATGATCTTAGGAGTATCTCCTGTAAGAGTTTTTAAAAATCTTACAATATTTTCCACCTCTTCATCTTCCAATAAATAACCAACTTGATATACTATCATCTGCTCTACAGCATTTTTTAAAGTTTTAGTTTTTCCATCATGAAAATATGGAGCTGTTAAGTCAATATTTCTTAA
>DAOVXU010000061.1 GCA_030635995.1 Arcobacter sp.
TAATCTTTATCCTCATTTTTTCTACATCTTCTTACACTTATTATTCTATAATTATCATTTCTAATTGTAAATATAGCAACATAACATTTAGTATTTAATTTTGAAATCATTGCATATCTTATTTCATTATCAGTAATATTTGCAGGAACTACTATCGAGTTTTTGTCATTCCATAATAATTTTGCTTCAGAAAAATCAATATTATGTTTTTCTTTATTTTTGATGCTTTTATTTTCATCATATTCAAAATTCAATTTTATACTCCTTTGTATAGAAAAGATATATAAAGTATATAGTAATTATATTTTAAAGTCAAGTGCTGATTTCTTAAGATAACGCTTGACTTGAAGGACAAGTGAACTTACGACTTGACGCTTTGGTCTTTGAATTTTATCTATTCGACACTTAAAAGCTTTAATTATCGGCAGTTTTCACTTGTTCTTCTTCCAAAGATTTGTTATCTACATATGATATTAACTCTTCAATATTATGAAAATCTTTATCTCTATATAAAAATATTTTTGTATCTACGACAAAAGTAATTTTATTTGAATCTTCTAAAATGTAATATTCATCTTTATAGTCCTTATTAAATGTTCCCTTCATTGTATATGTTACAAAGCCTTTAATTAAAAATAGTTCTTTATTTTTAATTTTTGTTATTTTATCACTTAATGGTGGAATGGAAGAAGAACCATCAGTAGGCATAATAAAATTATTAAACTTATCTAAAAAATCACTTCTTATATATCCCTCTCTCATATTTATCATTTTGAACATTGGTTCTGTAAAGTATATATATTTATTATTACTATGATGAGAATTATTATATTTTAAGATAGCAGTAGTGTTAAATGTATCATATAAAATATAGGATATAATAATAAAGATTATCAATACTGATAACGCCATATATTTAAGAATCTTTTTTAACATAATATAATACCTCCTTTAGATAACGCCTGACTTGAGGAACACGGCGATATTATGCAAGATTTATTCGGTCTTTAATGTGTCTAACTTGACACGATAAAAGCTCGAAAAATCACACTGTAGGCTTGTTTCTCCTCCTAGGTTTTGTTATCCTTATTTGTAAATGTTGAATTACTTTTAATCTAATGGATTTGGTTTATTATTTTTTGTATAGCTTTCTAAAATAGCATTATTATCATTTACTTTTTTTTCATATCTATCTAAAATATTCTCTATATCTTTAAACATTATATTTTCATCAAAAAAATGTTCTGAACCTTCCACATCTATTTTTTCATAAAAGAATGAGTTTATATTTTTAAAATATTCAAGAAGCTCTTTTGAATTTCTTACATTTATCTCAGGTTCTGGTATCTCACTTCTTATGCCATCTTTTTTAAGCATCAATTCTTGCAAAAAAGGACTATTATTTATCTGTTCTTGTGTTACGGCTAAATTATCTGGGTCAAAAGAAAGTTCAATATTCTTTATCATATCAGGAATACCAGCTAGTGCTATTGCCAAAAGAGTACTTCTTGACTTGTCATCACCATTTTTATAGTCATTTAATTTATCTTCAAAAAATATTTTATTTAAAGTATCATTTTCTGTAAAATTTACTGTACTTTTTAAACTAAATGCTTTTATTTTAGATTCTTCATTATTTGCATACATAGTTTTGATATCTTCTGTTGTTAAGTTTTTGTACTCTTCAAAGGATATATCTAAAGGGTCTAAGTTTGAATTTGATTCTATAGTGAAGCTTATCTTTGATATTTCTTTAGTTTTATTTTGTTCTACATTTTGTACTAATGTAGTTTGTGTTGTTGATTGTATTTCCATGTTTTTAACTCCAAATATTTAATTTTAACTATAATGCTACTTTTAGGATAACGACTGAAGTGAGCGAACAGGTTACCATCTGGGCTGTTCAAACTACTTTTTTATAACTTTTAAAATGATAGCTTAAACCACTTTAAAAGCCGATGGGTAACCTGTTCGTCTCCTCTGTTTTGTTATAAGTTACTCTTATCGATAAAGTTTATTATTTCTTTTATGCTATATGCAGGTACTTTTTTATGTAGCATTGCATGACAATTTGGACATACTGGTCTTAAATCTTGAATAGGATTTATTTTATACTCTTTATCTATTTCAGATAATGGTTTTACATGGTGAACATGAATAAAATTTTTTCCTATTTCTCCATAAACTTTTTCAAAATCAAATTTACAAATTGTACATTTATAGCCATACTCTTCAATACATTCTTTTCTTGCTTTTGAGCTTCGCTCATAAGCATTAACGATAATTTGTTTTTTAGCACCTTCATTTATTGTTTGTTCATTATCATTTATTTCATCTGGATATATAAAATTACTTTTGTTAATTTTTAATTTTGAAAATTCTTCTAAAAGTAATCTTTGTTTTTTCATCGTAGTGTTTTGCAAGGTTTCATAATAATTAATATGTTGTTTTAATGCACTAAGTGCATTAATGAATTTTGTATAACCAAAATCTTTTAAGATATTTTCTAAATAATATTTTGTAGCATCATAATTTATTGTTCTTTGGTATTCTACACCATTCATCATATGTTTAAAATCATAAATATAATCTGCCATTGAACTTTCTTTAACAGGAAATTTTTCTGTTAAACGATTAGTTTCATCGGTTAAAGTTGTTTTTTTAAAATAAACATTTTTTGCACTAATGTAAACTTCTTCAATCACTGCTAAATCTATTTTTGCCATATTCTACCTTTTTACTCTGACTTATACCGTCTGACTTAAGAAACAAGTGGATTTAACGACTTGAAACTTTTGTCTTTAGATTTTATCTAATCGAAACTTTAAAGCTTAAAAAATCGCACTATCCACTTGTTTCTCTTCAAGGATTTGTTAGATTGTGAATTTACAAATCACTTTGCCATATATAATGGTTTTTTGGTTGATTTCCTAAAAAATCTTTTGGTTCATTTTCATTAAATTGGCTATCTCTAAAATATAATTTTGTTTTAATAATATTTTTGTTTTCTTCATAATTAAAAACTAATTGATTTAGATATCCATAATTCTTATGATTTTTACTTGAAACAATAAAAAATCTTTTTACAGATATACCTGGTGGAACAATAATATCACCATTATATATATGTCCTTTAGGATATATTTGTTTATTTTTTTTAAGACTTCTACTTAAATCATCATCTTTTTCTAATATGGTTGCACTACTATACATTGTACCAATTCCACCGAACCAGAATGTTGCCCAAAATTTACTACTTGCTTTCAATTCCTGTTCTTTTTCTTTTGCATATTCTGCCCATACTGCTAGTCTTTTTCCATTTAAAACTTTAATATTTTTATCTGCTTTTTTTGAAAAATTAATATTTGGATTGGATAGTCTTATCCAATCTTGAGTATTATTTTTAATCTCTAAATTAATCATTGCAATATATTTGCTACTAAAATCTTGATTTATTTTAGCTTGTATTACTAAATCATCATTTGCAAAACAAGATGAGGCAATTAATAGTATTGATGCTACCATAATTTTAAACATTTGTTATCTCCTTTAATCTAACTAATTATTAGTAGTATAGTCTATATTAATTAACCTTAAAACTTAAAATAGTTTATCATTCAAATTATATGCAATAAAATTATCATTATATACCTAAAAATAGGCTTTTATCAATAAAACTTGTAAATTATATTGCAAAATGACATATTTTTAAATAAGTTTAGAATATTTAGGTATTATTTTTATGTTTGGCTATCACTTGAAAAGTTTTGATAGTTTAGCAAAGTGTATGAATAAGTTGTTGTAAATGTAATAGTTTATCAAAATGTTAAATATATTGGAGGATGGTATGGGTAAGAAGTTATTGGATATTCTTCGGGATAAGATACGATTTAAGCATTATAGTATTCGGACTGAGCAGGTTTATGTTGGGTGGGCTAAGAGGTATATTTTGTTTCATAATAAGAGGCATCCTAAAGATATGGGTAAAGATGAGATTGAGGAGTTTTTGACTCATTTGGCTGTTGAGTGTAATGTGAGTCCTACTACTCAAAATCAAGCTTTTAATGCTATTTTATTTTTATATGAGCAAGTTTTATTAATATCTTTGAAGGAGCAAAATATTCAAGCTTTACGGGCTCAAGAAAGGAAGCATATTCCTGTGGTTTTGACTATTGATGAGGTGAAGCTGATTATATTTCATATGAGTGGGATATATCAACTTATGGTGAAGTTGATGTATGGTTGTGGATTGAGGATGAGTGAGGTTTTGAATATTCGGATTAAGGATATTGATTTTGGATTTGATAAGATCTATATTTGGAATAGTAAATCTCAAAAGGATAGGACTTTGCCACTTCCGAAGAGTATAAAAGATGAGCTTAAGATACAAGTTTTAAAAGTCAAAGAGATCCATAAGGTTGATTTAAAAGATGGATATGGTAGTGTTGGGCTTCCTTTTGGTTTGGATAAGAAAAGTCCAAAAGCTAAATTTGAGACAAAATGGCAGTATATTTTCCCTATGAATAAAATTTCTAAAGATCCTAGAAGTGAAGTTTATCGTAGGCATCATATTTTGGATGTGACTTTTAGTAGAAATATAAGAAGGGCAGTTTTAAAATGTGATATTGATAAAAAGGTTACGGCTCATATTTTTAGGCACTCTTATGCTACTCATCTACTTCAAAGTGGTGCTGATATTCGTTCTATTCAAGAGTTGCTTGGGCATAAAAGTATTGAGACAACTATGATTTATACCCATGTGGTTAAAGAGTTAAATAAGGATGATATAAAATCTCCATTGGATTTTTAAGTATTAGTATAATAAACTTGCATTATGAAAAAGACGGAACAAACTAATAAAGCTATTTGTATAAGTGCTATTGCCTCAAATCAAGGTAAAACTATACTGACCTCTGCACTTTTATACCACTACAAAAATAGTGTACGACCATATAAAATAGGACCAGATTTTATAGACCCTCAATTTCATACTAAAATTGCGAATACTCCTAGTATTAATCTTGATAGTTTTATGATGAATCAATCACAAGTAAGATGGATATATGATAACTATAATGATAAAAATATATCTATTTTAGAGGGTGTGATGGGATTTTATGATGGTTTTGATAAGGGATGTAGTGCTTATGACGTTACTAAACTTTTAGATATCCCAACTGTTCTTATACTTGATGGAAGTGGTAGTTATATAACTATTAGTGCTGTTTTAAAAGGACTTAAAGAGTATAAAAAAGATAATACAATAAAAGGTGTTGTCTTAAATAAGCTTAGTTCTTCTATGCATTATGAACTTATAAAAAAGCATATTTTGGTTGATTTTGATGATGTTGTTGTTCTTGGGTGGATTGGTAAAAATTTGGATAGTTTAAAAGATACACATCTTGGGCTTGATCTAAATTCTATTGAAAAACTGGAATCTATCTCTAAAGAGGTATTGAAAAATATTGATATAAGTGCTTTAGAAAATTTAGCAATATCTTCAACTTCTAAAGAAACTAAAAATATTTATCCTTTTGATAAGTTAGAAAAATCAAATAAGAAAATAGCAATAGTTAGTGATAAAAACTTTAGTTTTCTATATCATGATAATATTCAATTTTTAAAAGAGATTTTTAGTGAAGTTGTTGTGGTAAATAGTGTAGATGATGATATTATTGAAGATGATGTTGATATGGTTTATATAGTTGGTGGATATGTTGAAACTACACAACACTACAATAATATAAAAGATTCAATTAATTTTAGAAATTCATTGATAAAGCATAGTGAAACAAAACCAATCTATGCAGAGTGTGCTGGGCTTTTATATCTTGGAAATAGGGTGGATGAAAAGAAAATGTCTGCTATTTTAGATGTAGATTTTACACTTCAAGAAAAGAGAAGTCGTTTAGGGTATTATTACAATTGTAAAAATATAAAGGGTCACTCATTTCACTACACGAAACCTACTGATCTAAAAGATGGATTTTGTACATTGTCTAAAAAAAGATATGGCAAAGGTGAAGTTGCAAGCTGGCAAAAAAGTAAAGTATATGGTACATACCTACATATATTTTTAAGAAATAATACAAGTGTGATAAAGGAATATTTTGAAATTTAAACAAGAACAACCGCCTATTAATATAGGTGCTGATATATCTGTAAAATCTTTTGAGATGATTGAGGAGGAGTTACAAACTTTTCCAAAAGCTAAAGAGTTTGATAAGAATGAGATAGAAGTTATAAGTAGGCTTATACATACCTCTACTTGCTTTGAGCAAGTGCTTGAAAATATCTGCTTTACAGATAATGCTATCCCTAGAATACAAGAGTTGTTAAAAGCAAAAGCAAAAATAATTGTTGATGTAAATATGATAAAAGTTGGGCTAAGTCAATTTTATCTTGATACATATGATAATGAAGTAATTTGTTATATAAGTGAAAAATTTACTTATGAAAGAGCAGAAAAGAATAAAACTACAAGAAGTTATGCAGCAGTTGTAGAAGCTATAAAAAGACATAAAGATGAGCCTATGATATTGGCTTGTGGTAATGCTCCTACATTTATATATGCAGCTATTAATACTCTACTTGATGAGGGTGTTGATCTTAAAAATGTAGCATTTTTATTATTTCCTGTGGGATTTGTAAATGTTGTTGAGTCTAAAGATTATGGTAAAAGATTTTGTGAGCAGTTTGATATCCCTGCTGTTATTATGGAGGGACGATTTGGTAGTTCTACTATGACAGTTGCTACTTTACACGCTACATATAAACTTATCAAAGATTATGATGGTGTTACAAAGTATAACGGGAAATAGAGTATGTGTTTGATTATCGCTTCGGTTTTTTTATATTTGGGATATAGTTTCTTCCTAGAGGGTGATATTTTAAGTGCTAGTATAAATGGTGTTATTGCTATTTTATTTATGAGTTTGATGGTACGAAATATTCTTAAGACAAGAGAAGAGAGAAAAGCAAATGGAAAATAAAAAGATAAATATTATGGGTAGTGAAGTGGTTGATGGTTTTGAGTGTAAGCCAAAAGTACTTGACTCAAATAAACCTATAATGCACTATAAAACTTTAATATATGTTTGTGAAGATGAGAGATGTTCAAAAGCTAGTGGAGTTGATAAAGCCAAAGAGTTAAGAGAGATACTAAAAGATATAAACATTGAAACTGGAAAAAATCGTATAAAAGTAAGTAGAAGTATGTGTCAAGGTGCATGTAGATTTAGACAAGTTATGCAGATAAATGAAAATACAAAAGCAAATGGTTATGAGCCAAATAATGGTATTTGGTTAAAGCATACTCATAAGTTTACAAGAGAAGAGTATGAGGAGTTATTTTTAGCACTTAGTTTAAATAAAAGTTTAGATAATTTTTCTTCAATTGATATGAAAGTGTATGGAGACATAAATGAATAAAATACAAAATACAACAACACTAACAAAAGATATACAAAATCTAATAAGCACCTCTCAAGAAATAGCAATCAAAGCAGTTGATACCCAACGAGTTATTTTGTATTGGAATATTGGTAAAAGGATATTTGAAGAGGTTCAAGATAAAAAAGATAGAGCTGATTATGGTAAACAAATTATAAAAACTTTATCTGTTGAGTTAGAACCTATTTATGGAAGTGGTTATTCTTATATGCAACTCTACCTTTTTCTACAGCTTTATAAAATGTTTCCAATTGTGAACGCACTGCGTTCACAATTGAATTGGAGTCAATATAAGCTTTTAATACGAATTGATAATGAAGACAAAAGAGAATTTTATATAGCAGAAAGTGTTAAAAATTGTTGGAGCAAAAGGGAGCTAGAGAGACAAATAAATACATCACTCTTTGAAAGGTCACTACTTTATAAAGAGTATGAGAATGAATTGGAAAAAGTGCCACTAGTGGTGGCACAAATTGACAGTGAAAAAATAGCACAAACAAATGGGCAACTATTGGTTGCATAAATACCATGGACACATAATACAATAAGTAATGATAAAAAATCAGTTTTAGCTGTAGTAAAAAAGGTAAAATAAGAGATGAGCTTAGAAAAAAATATAAACAATACAAATGAATACAAAAAATTTATAATAGATATAAAATATAAAATTCAACACTCTCAAATAAAAATAGCATCAACAGTAAACAGTGCTTTTATAATGTTTTATTGGGAATTAGGAGAGATGATTTGTTTAAAACAAAAAGAGACAAAATGGGGTAGTAAATTTATAGAGCAGATGGCAAATGATCTAAAAAAAAAGTTTCCATCTTTAAAAGGGTTTTCAAGAACAAACTTATTTTATATCAAAAAATTTTATGAATTTTATTCTACAAATTTAGTCCACCACAATGGTGGACTAATTGAAAGTATAATTTTTCAAATACCTTGGAGACATAATGTAGATATATTTAATAAAGTTAAAACAATAGATGAAGCTAAATATTACATACAACAAACTATTTTAAATAATTGGAGCAGAGATATATTAGCTTTAAATATAAAAACAGATCTATTTAAAAGAGATGGAAATAGTATCAATAATTTTAAAACTACATTGCCCAAGATACAATCAGACTTAGCAATTCAAACTATCAAAGACCCTTATGTTTTTGACTTCTTAACATTTGAAAAGCCTTTTGTAGAAAAAGATATTGAAAAAAAA
>DAOVXU010000197.1 GCA_030635995.1 Arcobacter sp.
AACTGCTGGGATAGATGGTAAATTTGAGAGTAGAATCATTGTAGATAATGATGATACAACAGATGGAACAGCTGATAATAATCAAATATCTAATTTAGTAGAAAAAAATATGTTAAAAAGTAAAGAAGCCAATAACGATATTCATTTTGAGATATTTGATGAAGAGTTAGATATAGATGGTGGTAAAATTAAATCTATGCTTGATAATATTGATACAACCTCTTCAGATAATAAATTTACAGAATATAAAGATATGTTAGATAATTTTGCACGGTCATTATCTGATATTTCAGAATCATATATAAATTTAGGTGATGGAAACTATGTATCTGGAGATCAATCAACTATTTTACATACAGATAAAGCTGATACAAAAAACATTGGTTTATTTAATGGAGCTACTGTTGAAACATTAACTTTTAACAAGTCTGTAATAGGAAATTTATCTCAAGAAGATTTGGATTATTTAGCTACTATTCAGTGGAATGAAAATATAAATGTTGATGGTACAGGGGAAAGTAATACTTCTTTATCAAAATATTTACAAAAAATTAAAGTAACAGTATCAGCAGATAAAGAAAATGTTGATTATATGAAAGAGACACAAGTTGCAGTAACTCAATCTTTACAAACTAATTATGATAAATATACAAAAGTAAATAAAGATGATGAGATGATAAGTTTGATTAAATATCAAGCTGCATATGAAGCTAATGCAAAGTTAATAACACTTGTAGATGAGATGTTAGCAACAATTTTAGGTATGAGAAGGTAAAAAGTGTTTAAACACTTGAAAGGGTAAATTATGGCAGATGGAATATTAGGATTGGGTTCAAGTGGATCAACAGGTTTGAGTCAAGATGTTATTGATAAGCTTAAAGAAGCTGATGGAAAAGCTCATGTAGAACCATTTACAACTAAACTAGAAACTTGGGATAAAGAGTTAGAAAAAATTACTGAGATAGAAACAAAAGTTGATGAATTGTTATCAAAAATAAAGTCTTTTGATCTATATGCTAGTGGAGCAAATGCTTTTGAACAAGTAACAGCTTCAACAACAGGAACATCGGCAGTATTTAATGCTGTAGATGTATCTGGATTAACTCCTGGATCAAATAGTGTAAATATAACTCAATTGGCACAAAGAGATGTATATCAAACTTCAACTTTTTCAGATAAGGATGTTCAAGTAGCTGATGGTAATGATAGTGGGGATAAAATTTCTGTTACAGTTGCAGGTACAACTTATGATTTTTCTACAGAAGGTAAAACTTATCAAGAGTTGGCTGATGATATGAATCTTAATGAAAAATTAACTGTTTCAATAGAGCAAGTTGAAGATAATAGTTATAGAATGGTTATAAAAAGTACAGATAGTGGTGAATCAAATGCACTTACTATATCTCAAACTGGAATTTCTTTAGGTATTAATGCGCAATTAAAATCTGCATCTGTAGCATCTACTGGATCTCTAGTTACAGGTGGACAAGATAGTGGAGATAAAATAACAATAAATGGTATTGATTTTTCAACAGTAGATAAAACATATTCTTCATTAGCAGATGATATAAATTTAAATGCAGATTTTAATGCAAGTATTTCAAATGGACAAATAGTAGTAAGTCGTGTAGATGGAGCAGCCGTAGAGATGACTGAAACAGGTGTTAATATGGGATTTTCTAGTGCAGTATTAACAGCACAAAATATGGAAGCACAAGTTGATGGAATTGATTATGATGTATCATCAAATACTATTACTATACAAGGTAATCTAACGATGACAGCGATAGAAACAGGAACTTCAACTATATCTGTTCAGCAAGATGATAGTACTATAATGCCAACACTGGAAGATTTTGTTACAACATATAATGAGCTTGTTACATTGGTTGATGATGAGTTATATTCTGCCGATAGTCCAATAGAAGATCTTGGAAGTTTAAGAATGATGATGGGATCTATAAAAGATATGTTATTTGATAGCTATGGTGATACTGATGAGGAAAATATATTTAATTATGGATTTTCATTAGATGAGACAGGATATATGTCTTTAGATGCAGAGATATTTGGTGCAGCTGTATCTAATAATTTTGATAATTTAAAAGACTTATTTATTGGTAAAGCTGAAGATGAAGGTTTGGGTACTGCTCTTAAATCTTATCTTGATGGACTTGATAGTTATGATGGTTTACTTTCATCATATGGTGAAAGAATGGCAGATAGAAAAACTACACTTGAAGAGGATAAAGAGGAAGCTCAAACAGCATTAGATAGTAAATATAGTTTGATGTCATTACAGTTTGCATCATATACAGCAATAATAACACAAATGGAAAATTCATTTGGTGGTATTAAAATGATGATGGATCAATCAACAGCATCTTAATAGTTTAAGTTAAATTATTATAGAATGTAAACCTTAAAAGATAATGGAGATAGTATGGGAATAGAGGTATATAACCAACAAGCAGCGGTAACAGAAGATCCGTATATGTTAATATTAAAGCTTTATGAAGGGCTTTTAAAATATTTATCATTTGTGAAGGATGCCATTGAGAATGGTGATATTGAGGTGAAGTTTGAATATATAAATAAATCTATTGCAATCTTTGATGAATTGAGGAATATTCTTGATTTTGAAGGTGGAGATATCTCTTATTATTTAGATGGATTATATTTATATCAGATTGAAACACTTTTTAGTGCTGGTATTGATAATAATTTAACATCTATAGATCAAGTTAGTAAAGTAGTTAAAGGACTAATTGAGGCATGGAAAGAAGAGACAGGTCTTTAGAGGCATTAAATAATCTGATCTATATTGATTCCTTAGATGATGAATTAAGAGCATCAGGTATTGAAACTTGGGTAAATAAATATTTATCTGATAGTTTTATAGAAGATTTAATTTTAGAAAGTGATGAGTTAGCTATATTTCTAGAGTTATTTTATAAAAATATTAATTTTCTTAAAGAATATACAGAATCTATACGGTTATCTTTAAATCATAATAAAGATATCAAAAAATTCTTTCAATAGTTTATCTATTTGTAACACATCTTAAGTATATGGCTGGAGTATTACTACTATTATCTTTTACTTCGGTAAATGTAAATCCTGTATAAAAATTTACTCTCCAAGCTTTTGTGGCATCTACCATATTTGAAGTTGATGATATATAGTATAGTTCAGA
>DAOVXU010000222.1 GCA_030635995.1 Arcobacter sp.
AAAGGCTTTATTTATATCATCAATATTTATATCAGAAATTTTATTTAATGAATCTTTTAATTGTGTAGTTGATATACCTTCTGTTCTAGGTAAATATACAACTTCACAATACTCTTTTAATTCATCAAATTTACCTTCCCAATCATGTCCCATAGAAAATATATCTACACTATATTTTTTAATATCATACACTTTTTGTTCCCAATTGTTTTCAGGTATTACTATATCTACATATTTTATAGCTTCAACTATAGCAGCTCGCTGAGCATAAGGGATAATTGTTTTCTTACCTTTTAGAAGATTAAACTCATCAGATGAAATGGCTACAATTAACTTATCGCCAAGTTTACTCAACCTTTCAAGTAACTTTAAATGCCCAATATGAAACATATCAAATGTTCCATAAGTTAAAATAATTTTTTTCATTTACTTTAAAAACCTTTTGTTTTCACTTATTGTATCTAAAACTTTTTTACTATCTACTTTAATGCCTTTTAATTGAAGGGGGTAGTTACTTAGCTCCTCTTTGCTATAATTATGTATGAAATCATTAAGTAGCACATACAAAAATGAGGTATTAATAGCTGGTAAAGATTATCCACGGACATATAGAGAGTTTATCACTATGTTTCCTGACGATAAAAGTTGTAGAGAATTTTTATATAAGTTACGAGGGAATAATAACTTTGTCTGTCTAAAATGTAAAGCTTTATCTATACCATGTAAACAAACTCACAAAAGACTCGTTTGTCCAAAATATCGTCATCAGATAACGGTAACTACAGGAACAATTTTTGATAAAACAAGAATATCTTTAACAACTTGGCTAGAAGCTGCATGGCATATTACAACAGCAAAAAATGGAATGTCTGCTAAAACTATTGAGCAAACTTTAGGTATATCATATAATACTGCATGGACAATGCTTCAACGATTTAGAGTTGCAATGATAGGCAGCCAAAGAAAAAAACTCACAGGAAAGATAGAAGTTGACGAAACTCAAGTTGGTTGTGTTGATATAGGTGTAAAGCGTGGTCGTGGTTCTAAAAAAAGTCTAGTTGTAATAGCTATAGAATCGCATGAACCAAAAGCTTTTGGGCGTATAAGAATGCGTTGTATTCCAGATGCTTCAACCAATAGCTTAACAAACTTTATTCAAGATATCGCACATAGTGATAGTACTATTTATACTGATGGTTGGAGCGGATATAACAAATTAGTATCTCTTGGATATAAGCATGAAATAAATATTATGTCTAATTCTAAAGATTAAGCTCATATATCTATGCCAGGAGTTCATAGAATAGCTGCACTTTTAAAGCGTTGGATACTTTGGTACACATCAAGGTTCATTTTCACAAGAACATTTACAGTCATATTTGGAAGAATTTACTTTTCTATTTAATAGAAGGCTATCTAAAAATAGAGGACTTGTTTTTAGACGACTTTTGGAGCAAGCTGTAAATACATCTCCTATTACCAAAAAAGATGTAATTTATGGATATAACTGGAAAAAAGACTCAGGAGGAGCTAAGTAACTACCCCCCCTTTTAATTTATTATATGTTTTTGTATCTCTTATTTCTGTTTTAAACATTTTATTTGGTAAATTTGAAAATATATATATTTTATCATTTGTTATAATTGCATTATTGTTCCAATTTGAACTATTGTCCAAAAATCTTTTTGTGACTTAGGAAGTTTAAGGTAAGTATTTTCATATATTGGGAAAATAGATGATAAAATTGCTTCAGTTATTATTATCTGCATAGTTTTTCTATTTTAACTCTTTTATTTTTAGAATTAAATTCTTTTATTTTTTCCCAAAATATAGCATTTTATCTTTTGACTTTAGATACAATACATATAAATATTTTCATCTAGATTTGACAAAATCTCAATATTGTATTTACCATGTTCTATCATAGCAACAATTAAACTATTATTTTGATTTTTAACAATATCATTAGCATCATCAAAAGTTTTAAATCTTGTAGAGTTATTTATTTTACCAATTTTACTATCTATAAATCCACATTCTATTATATCAATATTTGATTTTGAAAGATTATCAATAGTGGTTTGTATATTTTTTCTTCTAAAATCCTAATTATTTATATAGCCACCATCTCTTAATGTACAGTCTAAAATTTTTATATTATTCAAATCTATCCCCAAATTTATAATCTTTATCAGATATTTTACCCAATACATCATTTAAATATTTAGGATGCATACCAGATCCAGGTCTTACACTTCGTATATTCTTTTCAGTAAATATATCACCTTCTTTTATATCTTTAGCTACATAAAGACTTCTACTAAATCTTCTACTATGTTTTTTTTTCTCAGTCATACTATAATCAACTTTTCCAAGTAATTTTCCAACATCTCGTATAGCTTTTATCATTTCACTAAATTCTTTTTTATCCATAGAAAAATCAGCATCAGCTCCACCAATAGACTTATCTAAAATAAAATGTTTTTCTATAACCTTAGCTCCCAAGGCAACAGCAGTTATAGGTGCAGTACTTCCTAGAGTATGATCGGAAAATCCAGATATAACATTAAAAATTTGTGCTAAAGATGGTATCATACTCAAATTTGCTTCTTCTAAAGGTG
>DAOVXU010000238.1 GCA_030635995.1 Arcobacter sp.
ATAGCTCTAAAGCTACAAATAAAGCAAATAAAAATATTAAATTATCCATTTATATCTTTTCTTATTAGATTTAATTTTTGCATTGAGTTTAGTATCTCATATGTCTTACTTACATCATAAGTAGCACTATGGTAAGAGTCTTTATCAAAATTAATTCCATAGTAGATACAAGTTTCATCTAGCTTTGGATTTTTAATTTTTTGGTTTTTATTTAAAGCTTTAACTATTTGTTTATTCTCTTTCATCGTACAAAAATGATTTTTAAACTCTACAAGTCTATATAAATGACGAAGTTCAAAGCTGATATTATGAGCTATTAAAGTATCACAACCTTTACAAAACTCAATAAAGTCTAAATCATCACTAAAGTATGCACTATATTTTTCTTCTTGCTTATCTCTATGGGATTGTATTATTTCAGGTGTAAGTTTATGAACTTCATAAGAGTATTTATTTACAGGGTATCGTGATAAGTAATATCTATGAAACTTATCAGTTACTATATAACCACCCTGCTCTAACTTAACTTTAACACAAGCAACCTCGATTACATCGTATTCATTTGTACTATTTGTTTCAAAATCAAGTATTAACATCTTTTAACCTTTTTCAATCTCTTTCAATACTATTTTTTCTATTACTTTTAATATATCTTTGCCCTATTCTACCCATACCTTTAATAATCTAATTTATAACCTACAGCATATTCAGTTTTAAGATAATTTGGTTTACTACTATCTTCTTCAATTTTTTTTCTAATATTTTTAATATGATTATCTAATAACCTATGAGATTTTACAGATGATATTGAGTTTGTAAGTAAATCCCTTGATATTATTTCTCCTTTATGCTTTATAAAATATGATAAAATATCAAACTCTAATGCTGTTAAATTTAAAATTTGATTTTTAAAATAAATTTGATTTTTATCTATTTTAAGTATTTCATTTTTATTTTTATCTTGTAGATTAATATTTTCTTTTCTACTTAAAAGTGACCAAATTCTAGCTTCTAATTCTATAAAATCAATAGGTTTTGTTAAATAATCATTTGCACCATATTTAAAGGCTTTTACTTTTGTATTAGTATCACTATACGCACTTATCACTATAGTAGGTATTACAATACTATTATTAATATTACTAAGAAGTTCAAATCCACTAAAGTCTGGTAAACTAAGGTCAAGTAAAAGTAGATCATATTTTTTATTTTTAAGATAAGATATACCGTCTGTTATAGTATATACGCAATCAACGCAAAAGTCACAATCTTGCAAAAAACTTTGTAATAAAAATGATGCAGTTTCATCATCTTCAACTATTAAAATATTTATTTTTTCTATCATATTTATATCCTGACTTTAGATTCTTTAGATTGTAGCTAAAATCACTTTAGATTTGTATTGTACAATTCTATAATAAAAATCATCCAAAATTTAACCATAATTGTAAAGATGATGTATTATACGAAGGTAAAAAATGGATAATATAGAAGAACTATTAAAATGTACAAAAAATTTAACCCTATTATATGTAGAGGATAATCAAGAAAATAGAATTTCCGCACTCTCTTTCCTTGAAAATCTCTTTACCAATATCATTATTGGAATAGATGGTTTAGATGGTTTAGAAAAATTCAATAACAATAAAATAGATATAATTATAACAGATATAAATATGCCAAAAATGGATGGGCTTGAGATGTCTAAAAATATCAAAAATATCAATAGTAATATTCCCATTTTATTACTTTCAGCATATAATGAAAAGGGATTTTGTGAAATTGCAAATAATATTGGTGTTGATGGTTATTTATACAAACCTGTACAAATGGATCAGTTTTTACAAGAACTGCATATGTGTATTAAAAAGTTAAATCAATGATAATGAATAATCTTATCAAAGTATTAAAGACAAGTAAAATACTGATACCAGTATTTATTATATCTCTATTTTTAGGTATATTTTTATTTTTTTATATACCAAAAACAATGGAAGATGGTATTATTAAGAATATAGTGGAGCATTCTAAAAACTCTGTTGAAAGATTGCAGATGGAGAGAGAATATTATACAGAAGCAGTTGTTGATGATGTAAAAAAATATGCACCTAACTTATCTTTTGATTATGAGCATAAAGGGATTGATGGGAAGATACCATTTCCCACTACTACAGTTCATGATTTGAGTGAGATGTATTCCCAAAGAAGTAAAGTTAAATTTTATCTTTATAGTAATTATCCATTTTTAAACAGAAAAGAAAGAGTTCTTACTGCTTTTCAAAAAAAAGCTATATCTGAAGTTGAAAAAGCTGAAGATGGTATGTTCTATCAAAAAGATATTATTGATGGCA
>DAOVXU010000109.1 GCA_030635995.1 Arcobacter sp.
AAAAGTAAAGTATTTATGTATCTATACTCCCATAGTATCTTATGGCGAATTAGAAAGATAATAAAATTATTATGTGTATTTTATAGGCTATAATCAAAATATAAATAAAAAAAGTAAGAGTATAACCCAAACTATGCTATAATAAAAATAAAATCATTAGGATCTTTTATGATTGAACAGTTACATAAAAATTTTATTCAATACCTCAATAACCAAAAGCAGACTTATGAAAGATACATCTGGAAACATATCAACCACGATGATAAACTAATAGGAATTATTGGAGCAAGAGGTGTAGGCAAAACAACATATATACTTCAGTATCTTCAGCAGTTAAATATTCCAATTCATAAAAAACTCTATGTCAGCATTGATAATATAGAAGTTGCAAATAGTAGCTTATTAGATATTGCAGAACAGTTTTCATCTTTGGGTGGGGAAATCCTTGCATTTGATGAGATACATAAATACAAAAACTTTGAGATAGAGTTAAAACAGATTTATGATATGTATGATTTAAAAGTAATATTTTCAGGCTCATCAGCTTTACAACTAGAACACTCTAAAGGTGACTTAAGTCGTAGAGCTGTTTTGTATAGAGTAAATGGTCTCTCCTATAGAGAATTTTTAGAGATTAAGCTTAAAAGAGAGTTTAGAAGCTACATACTAGATGATATTTTACTCAACCATCTTGATATAGTTGTGAGTAATTTTAAAGATTTTAAACCACTTGAGCACTGGAAGGAGTATTTGGAGTGTGGTTTTTATCCATTTTATTTTCAAAATAGAGATACTTACAACATAAAACTAAATGAGACGATAAACACAGTTATAGAGGTAGATATACCGTCTATTTTTAGCATAAGATATGAAAATATAACAAACCTTAAAAAACTTGCCTTTTATATATGTCAATCAAAACCATTTAAACTAAATATAAAAGAGTTAAGTGCAAAAATAGGAGTAGATAGAGATACCCTGTATCAATATATGGAGTATCTAAATCGTGGTAAAGTTTTTAATATCCTTCGTTCTAAAACAAAGGGTGACAATATATTTTTAAAACCAGACAAAATATATCTAAACAATGCAAATCTAAACTACAGCTACTGCAATAATCAAGATATAGGAATGATAAGAGAAACTTTTTTTGCAAATCAATTAAGTACTTTTCATAATGTACTTGTACCTTCTAAAGGTGACTTTCTTGTAGATGAAAAATATCTTTTTGAAATAGGTGGAAAAAATAAAAGTTTTACTCAAATTAAGGATTTAGATAATAGTTTTGTAGTTGCCGATAATTTAGAGAGTGGATTTGGCAATAAAATCCCACTTTGGTTATTTGGATTCTTATATTAGGGGCGACGGATTAGGGACGGTTGTTTGAGTTAAAACCGCTAAAACAACTATAATTTTATTTTTCAAACCCCTTATTTAAGGGATTTATATCAAAAATATAGCTAACGGTGTAATCGTAATAAACCCTAATCTTCATCTTCAACCCCTTATATAACAATGCTTTGACAGGTATCACAACCATAACGGTCACTAAAACGGTCACAAAATAAACGTAGTGAAGTTTCCTTGAAAACTTTTATAAACTGAAAGCATTTCTTTTTAAAATATGATGATATTGTACTAAAAATAAGCCTAGTATATTATAAGGTAATCTATAGCTATATTAAAATGACACAAGAACCAATAATAAACCAAATATTAATAATCTTAGATGATATAGAAGAACAAATAAACAATATAAACGATTATCACGGAACTAATTATTTTACAATACTTGGAGCTTTAAGAGTAGTTGAAAAAATGCTTGATTTTATAGAGATTGAAAATATATCAATAGAAAATAAATTTAATAGACTATGGAATCTAAATAAATAATTAAAAAAACGGCTAAAAAACGGCTAAAAAACGGCTAAAATATTTCTTATTTTATTTTTTAGCCATTTCCCAATATTTTCCACTATTTACTATTAATCCATCAAGTCTTAATTCTTGCAAATAGTTTTTTATTTTATTTTGTTTCTGCTGAGGAGTTAAAATATCTGGAAGTTTTTCTAAAAGAGTTTTTACAAAATCTGATTTTTTAGCCTTGCTAAACTCTTTAAGATATTCAAGCATCATTTTTTTAGCATACTCATCATTTATACCTCTAAGTTTTATATATTCATCTTCTTGATTTGTATGCTTTGCAACATTTGATGATATATGTAAATTTGGTCTTTTCCCCTCAATAAGATTTTTATTTTTTAATAGTTTTGCTTCATTTGCAGTTAATTGATGACCTTTTTGAACTTTATCAAGTGAAATAATCTCCTCAAGACTTAAATCAGGCATAGAAGCTATTTTTGAAGCATAATTTACATCTAATACCTTGCCCTCAATAATTACTTCTACGGATTCATTACCAATATTATATTCTGGAAGTGGGAAGTATTTATGTCTTTGAATATTAAACATCTTTTTAATACCACTACCAATAGTATCTATCATATTTAAATTTATCATAGCATCTGCTAAAAATTTATTTCGATATTTTTCTTCTGGTGCATTTGATGTTAAAACATTTTTAATAGTTTGTGGAATAAAAGAGCCTTTATTTGAAAATACTAATTTTCTATCTTCAAACTCTACAACATTTATTTTACCACCAAGTGTATAATCTTGGTGAGCTATACAGTTATTTAATGCTTCTCTTATTATATATGGGTCATAACTATCTACTTCGTCAGGAAAAAGTGAGCCATTTCTCATATATCTATATTTTAGATTTCGTATTTTATCATATACTCTATCAGTAGTTAAAACAAATGGACAACTAAAATGTTCATAATCCTTTTCAATATTATCTTTATCTTTTAATATCCAAGATATTTTTGCAATAGCAGGAGTTAATAGATATTCAGATTCACTTTTCCCTAAAAGTAATATCGCAGTATTTGTTATTTTATCCCTTATAGTTAGCTTTGCTTTATTTAAAAAAGTTTTGTCATCCCAAGTTGGTATCTCAATATTTAATTTTAGATTTTTTTGAGTATATAACTCTCTTGCTTTTTGTATAGCTTCACTTGACAAATCATCTATTGTAGCATCTGCATATATTTTAACACTCCAATCATCCTCAAGATTTTGTTGCCTAATTCTACCTATCTCTTCAATATTTAAAGCATTTATCGATTCGCCATCACGACCATAATAATGCCCCTCCCAAGATATAGGCAATCCATAAGGAGCTGCTGGAATTTGAAATAATATTACTCTTTCTTTGTCTATTTGCACTTCATAAATTTCTTTAAAAGTAATACGATTAGAAGTTTTATTTGCTATTTCATTTTTAAGATTTTGCAGTTTAATACTATCTTTTCTATATGATGTGCCAGCTATTGATTTGTCATTTTTTATACCGAAAATAAGCCAAGCTTCATTTTTTCCTAAAAGATTCGCTTCATTTGACAATGCACTAAAATATTTACCTATTTTATTAAAATCATAATTTGTTTTAGCTTCTTTAAATTCTAATACCTCTGTTTCATTACTTTGTAAAAGTTTATTTAATTTAGCTTTCATATCAAGCATTGTACAATCCTTTGCAACTCAATTTTGGTTGCCATATAACTTAATTTTTTAATTTACGAATTATATCAGAAAAATATCAATTTTTAAAGTGATATTTTTAGATAAAATAGTCCCCATTTTAGTCCCCACAAAGTAGCTTAAATCATAGGTTTATTGGAAAAACTATTTTATAGAAGCCTTTAGTATACTATATTTTAAGAAATACTACGAAAAAATGGGTTTTCGTAATATACTCTTATCTTTAAAGTCTTTATATATTATTCTAATTTTCATAACTTATCAGCTTTTTTTATATTCATTCTTTTATTAAAAAAATGAATATACGATAGTAATAATTGATTTATATTTTCAATTTAAAATTGCTGAACTATCTCTAATTGAGTATTAGATATTATTAGACAATTCACAACAAGGGACAACTAACTTGAAATTAGAAATATTAAACAAAGTTATAAGTAATAATCAGAACTTTACACTAGATGAATTGAAATATATAGATGAATTGGTGAAAAGAAATATTTTAAAGAATATAGACAACACTATATCTATAAATAAAAAATATAAAGTTGGAACTATTAGGATACTAAAAGGTATTGTTAAACTTTTTCCTTTTGGAACAAATGATAAAGTTATCACAATAGATAATGAACATACTTTAAATAGTTATGACGGTGATATAGTGATAGTTCAGATGATATTCAATCCTCGGGGTAGATTAAAATCAAAAGTTATAGATATAGTAAAAAGAGATAGCTGTGCAATGTTATGCTATATAAAAGATGATATAGTCTTTGATATAAAAAATAGTATTAAACTTGATATAAAATCTATTAAATTAAATTTAAAAGATGGTGATATTTTTCTTTTAAAAGATGGTGAGTTAATAGAACTTTTTGGAAATATATCTCAACCAAAGATTGATGAAAGAATATCCTTATATCTATATGGTGAAAGCTATAGGGTAAATGATACAAATCATTATGATATAAAAGAGATAAAAGATTATTCAAAAAGAGTAGATTTAACCTCTTTAGAATTTTGTACTATAGACCCAGCATCTGCAAAAGACCATGATGATGCTATTTATTTTGATGAAATAAATTCTATACTTTATGTTGCCATTGCAGATGTAAGTGCATATATAAAAGATGGTTCAAAACTTGATATTGAGGCTAAAAAAAGAGCTTTTTCAATATACTTACCAAATAAAGTATTACCTATGATACCTTTTGAACTTAGTGCAAATCTATGTTCTTTAAAACCAGATGTAAAAAGATTAGCTTATGTTATAAAAATGAAAATAGATACTAAAAGATTAATTGTGACAAAAAGTGAACTTATTGAAGCTGTAATTATCTCTAAACATAAATATAGCTATGAAGATATTGATGCTCAAATAGAACAAAATAGTTTACCTATATCTTTAGATACTTTATATAAATTAACTGTAAATTTTAGAAAAAAAAGACTGAAAGATGGGTATGATTTTAGGACAAATGAATATAGACTAAAATTAGATGAAAATGAAGAGTTAGTAGATGTAATAGAAGAGAGAGGTAGTCCTTCTCATAAATTGGTTGAGGAGTGTATGTTACTTGCAAATGTGCAAAGTGCAAGTAAGCTTGATGGACTGGGAATATATAGAGTTCACGAAGAGCCCGATAGAAAAAAATTAGAACAACTACTTGATAGTGTAAATTTATTAGGAATTAAAGCAAAACTAAAAGAGGATGTTCATAGTACAATTTTATCTATCCAACAAAAAGCACAAAATGTAGATCTTGTAGAGCAAGTAGATAAACTAATAATTCAATCTCAACAACAAGCAAGATATACAAGTAGAGTTGCATCACATTTTGGACTTGGATTTACTTCTTATAGCCATTTTACTTCACCAATTAGAAGATATTCTGATTTAGTTTTACATAGGATATTAAAAAGTAAAAATATACCAAATAAGATTACTAAAGAAAGTTTGCTAAAGCAACCACTATTCGCTACTTTTGATAATATTTGTGAAGATATTAGCAATAAAGAGCGAGATATAGCTAAACTTGTATGGGATTTAGAAGATAGAAAATATGCAAGATGGGCAAGTGTAAATATTGGAAATAGTTTTGCGGCAATTGTGGTAGATGTAGATGATGAACCAAAAGGGGAATTTACTTGTGATATGCAAGGGCTTAGATTTTATATTCAAGACTACAAAGGGGAACAGCTTTTTTCTAAAGTGAAAGTTGAAATTGTATCTTCTGATATAATAAGCAAAAAAATAATAACAAAAATAATGATATAATTGATTATGTATAAAAACGAATTTGATAAAAACTTTAATAGTGGTAAAATATTTAATGCTTATATGTTTTATGGAGCAAGTGATTATTTAGTAGAAAGTTACTCTTTAAAAGTAGCTTCACAATTAGCAAATGGGGAAGATATAAACAAAATCTATTTTGATGAATACAATTTTGATA
>DAOVXU010000175.1 GCA_030635995.1 Arcobacter sp.
ATCATAAGCAAAGTTTTCCAACTTTTTATGATCAATATCACTTGTAATTTCTAAAACTATAGATGCTTGTACAGGTGGTCCTGCTGGAGATTCTATGATTTTTATATTTGCATTATGCATTTTACAATTGTTTTGAATAATAGGTCTTAGTCTATGAACTGCAAATATAGAGTTTTCATCTCTTTGATCTTCCCTTTTTAAGTTTACTAAGATATTTGCAATATTCTCACCACTATCAAATAATCTACCTTTTATCATAGAAGAAAAATCAATAGGTGCATTTTCTCCTAAAAAAACAGACATATCAGTGATAATCTCCTCATCTTTTAGATGCTTTAAAATACAACTAGTAACCTCTTTTGTTTCATATACAGATTTCCCTTCAGGTAAATCTACATATACAGTAAAATTATCTGCCAAAGATTGTGGTAGTAGTTTTACCTTTACTATCTCAGATGTTACAAGAAGTACTGATGATACTAAAATAGCAAACATTATAAAAAGAGCTATAAATTTCTTAAAACCACTTTGTAAAAGAGAATATACAAAAGATTCTATAAATTTTGATTTTTGTTTAGAGTGTTCCATATTAATCATCCTTTGTCATTAGTTTATTTACAAAATATGGGGTAAATACATAAGCTACTACAAGAGATACAAGCATCGCTATTGGAGCAAAAATGGCTATAGGTCTTACATATTGTCCTATTGTTCCACCTACTAAAAATAGAGTAAGAAAAGTTATCATAATAGCAATGGTAGCAATATTTGTAGGATTTCCAACTTCATCGGTCGCCGATATTGATATCTCTTTTACAGTTTTATCTTTTGCATCATGATCGTGAAAATGTCTATGGATATTTTCTATAACAATAATAGCAGCATCAACTAACAATCCTAAACTTAAAAGTAAAGCAAATAGTGAAACTTTATTGATGCTTTGACCTAAAATAAAACCTGCAAAAAGAGTTAATGATATAATCATAGGTACAGTTAAAGTTACAATAAATGCCTCTTTATATCCTAAAACTAACACCAATAAAATACCAATAATAACAACAGATAAAACAATATGCATCACAAGTTCGTTTACAGAATGATTTGCAGTATATCCATCATCTCTAGTAATTATGTATCCTATACCCTCTTTATCAAGCATCGGTTTTAATGATTCTAATAGTTTAAATACCTCTTCATTTAAAGTAACAACATTTGCCCCTTGTTTTTTAGATACACTTAGCGTTACTTGTGGTTTTTCTTGATATTTACCATCTTTTTTAAATCCAATCATTGCTGATTTTTTATTTTGAATATCATAACTTCTTGAAACTTTTGCAATATCTTTTATATAAATAGGTGAACCACCATAAGATACGATTTGAATATTTTGAATATCTTTTACACTTTGGATTGCTTTATTTACACCAAATACTACAAGTTTATTATTAACCGTAGTACCTTTTATATCAGGTGTCCTTACCATCAATCCCTCAACAGTTTTAACAACTTGCCCAAAAGATATATGAAAACCTGAAAGCTTTTGTAAATCAACCTCTATATTGTATTGTTCTTTTCTTTCCCCCAATAAATCAGTAATAGCAACATTATCAATTCTATTAATTTTTGTTTGAACTTTTGAAACTATTTGAGAAAGTTGAGTCATAGATATATCATCATTTTTAGGATAAAAAGCTATTGAAGCAATAGCTATATCTGTATCTATATCCATTGTTTTTATAATAGGTTGCATTATACCTTTTGGTAAAGCATCTATATTTCTTGTCACACTATTATAAAGTCTAAAATTAGCCCTGTCAGCATTTTGTCCTAAAAAGAATTGAACACTTAAAATAGCAAAATCATCTTGTGCAATTCCAACTATATTTTCAACACCAATTATCTCTCTTAATCTTCTTTCAAGTGGTTCAACTATAACTTTTTGAATCTCACTTGCTTTTACACCAGGATAAGGAACTATTACAACTCCACCTGCTACAACTATCTGTGGATTTGCTTCTCGTGGAGAGATCTCTAAAGTAGCATATCCCATAACAAGTATCATAATAGATAGCATAAAAGTAAGAGGATGTGAGATAAAAGTTTTAGCTAATCTTCCTGCTATATTTGTTGGTTGAAAGTTTTGTTTCATATCTCTTATTTAACCTTAATATAGATTTTAGAATACATACCTGGATAAACTTTTTTATTTTTAGGAAATGTTATCTTAATAGTAAATGTATGTGTCATAGGATTTGAACTAGGAATTATTGCTGATATTATCCCTTGCGTAGTTATTTTTTGTGATGGTATTTTAATATTTACCTTTTGCTTAATAAAAAGATGTTCTAAATCATTTTCTGATATCTCTGCTTTGATTTTTAGATTACTTAAATCAGTTAATATAATAGTAGGAATTCCAGGCACTGCCATCTCTCCTGCTTTTATCATTTTTTTGGTAATTACCCCTGTATTTGGTGCTTTAATCTCTAAATATTGATATTGATTTTTTACCTCTTTAACTCTTGATTGTGCTATTTTTACCATATTTTGTGAATTTTTATTATTAAGCTCTAGTTGTTCTAATTCAAACTTAGAAACTACACCATCTTTAAATAATCTTTTATATCTTTCATAATTTCTATTAACTGTATCATATTGATTTTGATATATTTGAACATTTAGTAAAGCTTGTTCTTGTTTATTGTTTATTTCAGTTGAATCAATTTCATAAAGAATATCACCTTGGCTTACAATATCTCCCTCATTAATATTTACAAGTTTTACAAATCCCATAAAACGACTTGTGATAAATTTTTCATTATCAGATATAACAGTTCCAGTTAATTCTATAGTTCTTCCATAACTTAAGCTGTATATACTAAGTAGTATAAGTATAATTTTTTTTATCATTTTTGTTCTCCCTTTAATTCTAACGATTCTCCGCAAGATATTTTTAATTTTGCTGTAGCAATACTTACATCAAATTTAGCCATAATCATTTCAGCTCTTGCTTTTTGTAGTAAGGCTTGTTGTGAAAGTAAATTTGACATATTAATAAGACTGTTTTTATACATAATTTCAGATTTTTTTAGTATCTTTTTTGCAAGTATTATAGCTTTTTGTTTCTCTTTATAGATCTCCTGTTTTGTTAACAGTGTTAATAAGTTTTTCTCAATTTCAAGATTGATACCATCTTTCATTTGATTAAAATAAATTTTAGTTTTATTATAATTGATTTTTGCTCTTTGTTTTAAAGATGAGTTTAATCCCCCATCAAATAAGTTATATTTTAATCCAATAACACCTATATAATAATCTTGCTTTAAAGTATCATAATCTATATTATCATTGTTATATCCATATTCAAGATGCATACCAATTGTTGGATATTGATTTGCAGATTCAAAATCAATTTTTTCTTTCATTGTTTTTGTATTATATTTCATCCACGATAAATCATCTCTTTTATCAATCGCTTTATCTTGAAGTTTTTGTAAATCATTGTCTATAAAGACAATCTGTGCAAAATTATTAACATCTACAATTTGATTATCATTTGTTAAAAACTTTAGATATGCAATGGCTAAATCAAATCTATTGTTTGCATCTTTCATTTTGGAATTTACATTAAGGTCGTGTACTTGTGCTTGTGCTACATCTATATCTGTTGTTAATCCCTCTTGATATAATTTGTTAGCAAGATTTACAAATGATGATGTAGCTTGTTTCGCTTTTTTAGTAGCTTCTATAAAGTCTTTAGCTGTAACTGCTCCGTTATAAACTTGTAAAACTTCTAAT
>DAOVXU010000014.1 GCA_030635995.1 Arcobacter sp.
AATTGTATCATTGATAACTCCAAATTCTACAGTATGTATTTTAAATTGTCTAAAAAATTTTGCAGCACTTGTACCACCAGCTGTACTGTATTTTGTATCAATATTTAAAATATCTTTTATAGACTTTGAAATTTGTTTTACAACTTTACTATTTTGATTTGTCATAAATGGATATGATCCTTGAGTTAATTTTAAAGTATAATCTAACTCTTTAAAATTATTATTAATTAATTCCTTTATCTCTTTTTGTGTAGTTTTTGTAGAATTTCGTACATTAAACATCAAATTTAATTTATTTGGAGTTACATTAGTTACTTGCATCCCTGCTCTTATATCAGTAACAATTAATTGACTTGGAGAAAAATAGTTATCACCATTATCTAAATTTTTACCTGCAATATTAGGTAAAATAGTTGCTATTTGATGCACAGGATTTATTGTTTTTTCTGGATAGGCTGCATGACCTTGCTTACCTTTAATTTCAATATATCCATTTATACTACCTCTTCTTCCTACTTTTATAGCATCACCAAAAATATCTTCACAAGTTGGCTCTGCTACAATTGCTGATGTTGGCAAAAAATTTATCTCTTTTAGATGCTCAAGTACTTTTATAGTTCCATATGTAGCTTCACCCTCCTCATCACTTGTAAGTAAAATAGATAAAGTTCCATTAAAAACTGTTGTATGTTTACAAGCATATAAAAAAGCAGCAACTCCACTTTTCATATCTTGAGAACCACGAGCAATTATAACACCATCAATAATATCAGCTTGAAATGGGTCTACACTCCAACCTTCACCAGCAGGAACAACATCTATATGTCCTGCAAAACATAAATGCTCTGAATTTTCAGTAAATTTTTTATAATAAAATCTATTCTTTGTATCTTCAATATCAAGTTCTATACAGTTCCAACTATCTCCTAAATATTTAGTAATAAATTCAAATGAACCTGCATCACTAGGTGTGATAGATTTATATTGTAATAGTTTTTGAAATAATGTAATAATATCCATAATTTTCCCTTTTTTAGTTGTGTGATTATACCATTTTTTAGTATTATTTTGATAAAATAATTTAAATTTAAATCAAGGAATAATAATGCACTTAGAAATATCTGCAGAGATGGTTTTATCTCAATTAAAATATACAGTAAATGATTCATCATTAAAGCAAGTAACACTGGCAATGGAAAATACAAAAGGTTTTGATAAATTTGCAAAACATCTAATAAGCTTAAATGACAATTTAAAACATATGAATGCTTATATTGCATTATCTAACCATACTGAATTATTTAAAATTAAATCAGAAAATACTACAAATACAGCACTATTAGAGGAATTTCATGCGACAGTAAAAAAATGGAGTGATAAATATCATGTAAGTTTAGAAACTATTCCAAATAAAGAAGTGTATTACATCCTTGGTGTAAGATAAAAATAAAGGATTTTAAATGAGTAATAAAACAAGCAAATGCGGTTTTGCAGAGCAAAATGTTTCCTCGAAAACATTAGTAATAACAGGAGCAACAAAAGGTATAGGTAAAGCTTGTGCTTATAGATTTGCTAAAGAGGGTATAAATATTGCCTTTACATATAATTCAAATGAAGAAAGTGCAAAAGAGATAGCATCTGATTTAGAAGCTAAATTTGGTATAAAAGCTAGATATTATCCATATAATATTTTAGAACCAGAATCAGCAAAAGAGTTATTTTTAGAAATTGATAAAGATTTTGATAGAGTTGATTATTTTATATCAAATGCTATGATTTATGGAAGAGCTGTTATTGGTGGATATAATAAATTTATGAAATTAAAACCAAGAGGTTTAAACAATATCTACACAGCAACTGTTAATGCTTTTGTAACTGGTGGACAACAAGCTGCAAAAAGAATGAAAGCTGTTGGTGGTGGAGCGATAGTAAGTTTAAGTTCTACAGGTAATTTAGTTTATATCGAAAATTATGCAGGTCATGGTACAAATAAAGCAGCAATTGAAGCTATGGTAAGATACGCAGCAACTGAACTAGGTGTAGATGGTATTCGAGTAAATGCAGTTTCTGGTGGTCCAATTGATACTGATGCACTAAAAGCATTTACAAACTATGAAGAGGTAGCTGCAAAAACAGCTGAACTATCTCCACTTGGAAGAATGGGACAACCTGAAGATTTAGCAGGTGCATGTTACTTTTTATGTAGTGAAGAGTCATCTTGGATTACAGGAAGTACACTTATCGTTGATGGTGGAACTACTTTTAAAAAATAATGTCAAATTCAGCAGATAAAAATTTAAATTTACCAAATATATTAGCTAGTTTTAGAATATTACTAGCTCCATTGATGCTATGGTTTATGATAGACCAATCAAATCCAATATTTGATGGATGGCATACTAGCTGGTTTGATTATTTTGCTGGACTTATTTTTGTTATAGCATCTGTTACAGATTTTTTTGATGGTTTTGTTGCAAGACAATGGGATCAGATGACTAAACTTGGAGCTATACTTGATCCACTTGCAGATAAGATGTTGGGATTAGCTGGTTTTCTTGGACTTTTAGCAATGGATAGAATAAGTGCATTTGCCGTATTTTTAATACTATCAAGAGAACTGTTTATAACAGGTCTTAGAGTTGTAGCTGTAAGTGAAGGGAAAGATGTAGCTTCAACTATGGCTGGAAAAGTAAAAACAGTAGTTCAAATGATTGCTATAGGATTTTTACTTATGAATTGGCCTTTTGCAACTGAAATATTATGGTTTGCTGTTGCACTTACACTCTATAGTGGATATGAATATGTAAGGGATTATTTAAGAGATTAATTTTAATCTCTTAAACTATCAACATCCCATCCCCATAAGAGAAGAATTTATAATTATCTTTAATAGCTTCTTCATATACTCTTAAAGTTTCTTCAAGTCCTATAAATGATGCTACAAGCATAATTAATGTTGATTTTGGCAAATGAAAATTTGTTAATAAATATTTTACTTTTTTAGGTTTATTTGTAGGGTTTAAAAATAAATTTGCTTCACCAGAAGATTTTTTTGTATCATTATAATATTCAATTGTTCTAGTTACGGTTGTACCAACTGCTAAAATATTCTCTTCATCATCTAAAATATCTTTTGAATTTTCTGGTATATCATAATATTCACTATGCATAGGATGAGAAAGTATATCTTCACACTCTACAGGCTTAAAAGTCCCTGCTCCCACATGAAGTGTTAAATAATAAGTATTAAATTTCTCCTTTAACTCTTTTAATAATTCAGGTGTAAAGTGCAAAGATGCGGTAGGAGCTGCAACTGCTCCATAATTTTTAGCAAATAAAGTTTGATAATTTATATCATCACTTTTTTCATCTTCCCTTTCTAAATAATGAGGAAGAGGAATGTGTCCAATATTATTTAAAAGTTCTACAAGTTCTAAAAAGTTTAATTGTTTATCATCTTTTATAAACTTAACAACTCTCATACCATCATCATAAAGTTTAATTACTTCAGCTTTTAAATTATTATCAAAGTAAAGCTCGGGACCGATATGAACTTTCCCCCTAATATATACCATAAAAGTATCATCTAAATATGGCTTATTAAAAAGTAGTTCAACTTTTCCACCTGTATCTTTTTTACCAAATATTCTAGCTTTTATAACTTTCGTATCATTAAAAAATATATTTACATTTGAGGGTATATAATCTAAAAGATTATTAAAAGTTGTATGAATAATCTCTTTTGTAGTTCGATTATAAACTAATAATTTTGCGTTCGATGCGGGAGAGATAGGATAAGTAGCTATTAATCTTTTAGGTAAATCATAATCATAGCTACTCGTTTTTAAAGGATCTAAATCTATTCTAGTCATCCTCTTCATCAGCATCTTCTTCTTTTTGATATGGATTAAATACTTTTGCAATATATATAGATACACCATATAATATTATCAGAGGTCCAGCCATTAAAAATTGAGTTATAACATCTGGAGGAGTAAGAAGTGCAGACATAACAAAAATCAACACAATTGCATATTTAAAAAAGTCCTTCATCATCTGGTCATTTAAAACACCAATAATTGCAAAGAAAAATGTAATTACAGGAAGCTCAAATGCTACCCCAAATCTAAATACAAGCTTAGTAAAAAAACTTACATACTTACCAATACTAGGCATAACAGCAACAACTTGAGAACCAAAAGTCACAAGAAATTCAAATCCAAAAGGTACAACAATATAATATGCAAAAGAGCCACCAATTAGAAACATAAATGTAGCAGAAAATACAAAAGGTAATACTATTTTTTTCTCATTAGCATAAAGTCCAGGCGACATAAATAACCACATTTGCCAAAATATTACAGGCAATGAAACTAGAAATGCACTAAAAAAAGAAACTTTAAGAGCAGTAAAAAATGTCTCTTGTACTTCAATAGCAACCATCTGAGAACCCTCTGGAAGTACAGCTTCAATTGGTACCATCATCCAATTTAATATCGGTTCATATACAGCAAAACATGCAAAAAAAGCTACAATTAAAAATGCAGAAGAGATCATTAATCTCTTTCTTAAATCAGCAATATGTGGTTTTAAATTTTCAAACATTAAACTTCATCTACCTTTTTCTTTTTTTTCTTTTTTGGTTTATCATCATCGTGTAATATATCATCTAAATCTAAAGATCCTAACCTATCAATATTTACAGATGCTTTAATCTTATCTGCTTCATCTTTTAAACCTGAAATATTTAATTCATTATCCAAAGTAGACTTAGCATCATCTATCCCACCTTTTATCTTCTTGAAAAATTTAGCTATATCCACAGCTGCTGTTGGTAATTTTTCAGGACCTAGTGCAATAACTGCAACAATCAATACTAAAAAAATTTCCATAAAACCCATTCCAAACATATAAAGTACCTTTTTATTCTAATAGTCGCAAATTTTACCTAATTTTTGCTAAAATTCTTATCAAATAAATTACACAAGGATAACAAATGGAAATAATGATATTTATAGCAGTTGTTGCAATATTTTATATGCTAAACAAAGACTACAATCCAAATGATTATCACAATATTAAAGTAAATACAAAACAGCAACTTCAAGGTAAATTAGAAGATCATGAAGCTGGACTTTTAATAGCAATGATGGCAAAAGTTGCAAAAGCTGATGGGCATATTTGTGAACTAGAAGCTGAACTTCTAAGTCACACTTTTACAGATATATCTTTAGTATTTAAAAATAATGAAGCAATAAGAGAAGAGTTAAAAAAGATATATTCAAGAGAAAAAGAATCTTTTGATAATACAATTGATATATCAAATAAATATTTTAAATTAACCAAAAGAGATTATTCAAAAAGATTAAAAGTGATGGAGTACCTTTTAAATCTTGCTTTTATTGATGGGGACTTTAGTAAAACAGAACGGATGATAATAGAAGATATAGCAAATGCTTTAGAGATAAAAAATAATGATTTGAATAATATTATTAAGAATTTTGAAGCTTATTATTCACAAAAAGCTTCATCAAATCAAATGAACTTAGATAACGCTTATTCTATATTAGGTGTTAATTCTAATGCAACAGATGGTGAGATTAAAAAAGCTTATAGAGCTTTAGTTAAAAAATATCATCCAGATATTATTACAGGTCAAGGGGCAGAACAATCAATTATTGATGATGCTACTACTAAACTTCAAGAGATCAATGAAGCATATGAAATTATTAAAAAGAGTAGAAAAAAATAATGGCAAATTTTCACTATACGCATAAAGTATGCGAGTGTAAAAATGTCACTTTAGGTGAAATAATACATGCCATAAAAGAAAAAAATGCTTCAATAATTGAAGATATAAAAAATATAACAGATGCAGGAACTGCTTGTGGATGTTGTATAAGTAAAAATAAAGATTTTGGTGATCCTAAAATGGAATTATACATAGAAGATATTTTAAAAAAGTTTGCATAGATGGAAAATATAAATAAAAAAGATTTAATAGAAGAGATTAAAAAGCTTATTGATAAGGATTCTAACAATATAGAGATAAATATAAAGTATATTGATTATTTTGAATTAGAGGAATTGATTGAGATAAGAGATTCTTTAATTTATAAAATAGAAAATAGAAAAGAAGAAACATCTACTTATCTTGATGATATTTTCACTAAATGCTCTAGTTAAACTAGGAGTTAAATTTTATAAGTAAAAAGATTAAAGTATAACACCAATTCACTCATAAGTGGAATGATAATATAATATTGTATAATAAATATAAGTATCACAAAAGAATTAAATGTAGGAATAATAATGAAGATAAAAGAGTTTAAAGAATATATAGGTTTTGGGATAGCTGGGAATTTTGCTCACCATTTAGACCAGGCTGGAGAGGCTAAGGATTTTGTTGGTGTTGAAGTTGTTGAAGCACATGCTCCTAAGGGATTATTCCCTTTTTATCAGCCAATTGAAAATGATACATTTTTAAATATATTTCCATTAAGTTCTAGTAAAATAATAATTCCAGATATAAAAGGTGCAAAAGTTCAAATGGAGCCTGAAGTTGCACTTTTATGTGAGATAGTATATGATGATAAAAATAATATTACTAATATAAAAGTTAAATCATTTTGTGCTTATAATGATTGTAGTGTAAGGGAACCAAATGCTCCAAAAATTAGTCAAAAGAAAAATTGGGGAGAACATAGTAAAGGTATATCAACTCAAATAATTGATATAGATAAATTTAAATTTGGTGGAACTATGGATAATTTTCATATAGCATCATTTTTAAAATCAAATGGGGAAGTTAAGCAATATGGTGAAGATAGTGCTGTTTTAACTTATAACTATTTTTATAAAAAACTTAAAAATTGGATGATAGAAAAACTAAACAATCAAGAAGATTTTGGTCCATTAGAAAATTTAAGTGAAGTTTTAAGTGCAAGTAAGTATTCAACTAAAATGGTGGTTAGTATTGGTGCTACAAGTTATACCGACTTTGGAGAACATAGATTTCTTGAAGATGGTGATGAAGTTTTTGTTGTGATTTATGATAAAACTAAATATACAATTGAAACAATAGAAAATCATATAAAAGATGGTGTTGTTGAACTTGATGGTGCATCTATACTTCATCAACATATTTTAAATAGTGAAGGGCTTTATCTAAAAGGTGAAGATACTTTAAAATTATATAAAAAATACAAAATATATGAATATGAAAATCTTTCTTTGGTTGATTTTTGTTATGAAAGAAGATTGGTTGAAATTTTTGGTGAAGAAGATTATAGTAAACAAATTGAAAGCTATTTAAAGCAGTTTAGAAAAGGTGAAAGAAAGATTAAGGGTGATTTTGAACTTGAGGATATTGATATGAAAGAGGATGATATATCTCAAATTATCCCATTGTTTATAGGAAAATATACACAAGAGGTATTTTCTAGAAATGTTATACTTAAATGTTTAAGAGCTTATAAAGTTGATGTAGTAAAATATATTGAGATTGATGATGAATATTAATAAAACTAGAACTTATCTTCAAACACATAATGCTATTGATTTTACTTTTGTTCAAAATAAATTTGATTTTATAGTTGATGAAGTTCCACTTGAAGAGTTTAGTGGTAAAGGTAACTTTCTTATTTTAAGAATAAAAAAAGAGTTTTTATCTACTTGGGAACTTATATCTACTATTGTTGATAAACTAGGTATTGAAGAACATAAAATAGGTTATGCAGGGCTAAAAGATAAAAAAGCAACTACTACTCAATATATTAGTATTCCACTTATGAAAGAGCAATTTTTAAAGCCATTAAATAGTAAAAAGATTAAAATATTAAGTGTACATAGACATCATAAAAAATTGAATATTGGGGATTTGAAAGGTAATAAATTTAAAATTACTTTAAAAAATGTTGAAGATGAAAATCTCCCTATTATATATCAAACATTATCTCAAATACAAAAGAATGGTATGCCAAATTATTTTGGATATCAAAGATTTGGAAAAGATTATGATTTCCAAAAGGCAAAAGATGTTGTTTTTGGTGAAGAAGTTATGGCAAATAAAAAGCTTGAACATCTTTTAATCTCTGCTTATCAAAGTTATTTTTTTAATGCATGGTTAGCTAAAAGGATAGAGTTATCAAAAGATAAAGGTCTGAAAAGATTAGAATTTTTAGATGGAGATATTTATAGTTTAAAAGATAAAAAAACTATCACAGGATTACTTCCTGGTAGAAAAGTACCAAGAAGTACAAGTGAAGCTGGTGAGATAGAAAAAGAGTTTGATGATATGTTTGTTTATGCAAAAGGCTTTAGAAGAGATGCTTGGGTATATCCTAAAAATATTAAAAATAAATATTTAAAAGAGTATAAAAACTTAATCTTAGAATTTGAATTACCAAAAAGTAGTTATGCAACAGTTTTAATAGAAAATATTGCAAATAAGAATTTTAAATAGATTAAGATATAAATAGTATAATAATTAAATTAAAGGACAATGTAGTGAATTGGCAAAATATAAAAGAACAATTATTAAAATTTTTAAAAGAAGAGGTTGAAAAGACTGGTCTTAAAAAAGTGGTTGTTGGTATAAGTGGTGGACTTGATAGTGCTGTTGTAGCAGTTTTATGTAAAGAGGTATTTGGTGATAATATGAGTGGAGTATTGATGCCATCACATTTTTCAAGTGATTCAAGTGCTTTAGATGCAGTAGAATTATGTGAAAAATTTGATATAAAATATGAAACAGTAGAGATAGCACCTATGGTAAAAGGATATTTTGATAACTATGATACAAAAGCTGATAGTTTAAGAATAGGAAATTTAAGTGCTAGAATGAGAATGTCAGTTTTATATGATATTAGTGCAAGAGATAATTCACTTGTAGTTGGTACTTCAAATAAAAGTGAAATATTACTTGGGTATGGTACTATTTTTGGAGATATTGCTTGTGCTATAAATCCAATAGGTGAGATGTATAAAACTGATGAATTTGAATTTGCTAGATTTTTAGGTGTTACAGATGCTATTATAAATAAAAACCCTAGTGCAGATTTATGGGATGGACAAAGTGATGAAGAGGAACTTGGATATACTTATTCAACAATGGATGAAGTTTTAAAACAAATAGTTGATGAAAATATATCTAAAGAAGATTTAATAAAAAGTGGTGTTGAAGAGAACCTAATAGATATGTTAAATTATAGAATAAAAGCAAATGCATTTAAGGGAAAATTACCAACAATAGCAAGTATAAATTTTAGTTAAAAGGAAAAAATATGAAAAAAGAGATTCCATTTTATAAGCCATCTATAGATGAGCAAGAGTTAGAACAAATTCAAGAAGTATTGAGTTTAAAAAGTAAGTCAAAAGTTGAAGAACTTGAGCATGAGATAAAAGATTTTATTGGTGCATCAAATGTAATTGCAACATGCAATGCAACAGCAGGACTTCATCTTGCACTGAGTGCCATGGATTTAAAAAGAGCAGATAAAGTTCTTATGAGTGTAAATTCATTTCCATCTTTACCTGAATCAGTGAGACATTTTGATGCTGAACCTATTTTTATAGATACTGTTGTAAATGGTTTAAATATTGATATTGATAAACTTGAAGAGTATTTAGAGGCTAATAATTCTAAAAAATTAAGAGCTATTATTGTTACATTTGTTGGCGGTGAGATACCTGATCTTAATAGACTTTATGAGATAAAAAGAAAATATAATATTATAATGATAGAGGATGCTTCAAATACACTTGGTGCTATGTATGGTGATGAGTTAATTGGTAATTTAAAAGCTGATATGACTCTGTTTTCTATGAATCCATCAAATGGTAAATCTTCAGTTAGTAATGCTGGATTTATAGTTACAAATGACGATACACTTGCAACTCAAGCGAGGCTTTTAAGAACACATGCTATTAATAGTAGTTTTGATTCTTTTGGAAATTTAGATTATATTTATGATGTTGTTGATATTGGATATAAATATGATATGACAGATTTAGAAGCATCATTTAATCTTGCTCAATTTTATAAAGCAAATTCATTTATAGAAAGAAGACAAGAGATTTCAGAACTTTATATAAAAGAGTTAAATGATGTAACTCATGTAACTGTAAATGATTTTGATGAGGATCATCTATATACACAGTTTATTGTAAAGATAAATAAAAATAGAGATGGTTTTGCAAGAGCATTAAAACAAGAAGGTATATCAACAGGACTTACATATATTCCCCTGCATCTTTTAACATATTATAAGCAAAAATATAAATTAAAAATTACAGCTTATGGAAATGCTTTATCAACGTATGGTCAAATTTTATCTTTACCTATGTATCCATCATTAACTAATAAAGAGGTGATTTATATTTGTGATTGTATTAAAAGAATATCTAAAGAATGGATATAATTATAAAAAGATTTTTTATAAAATGGATTGAGCAATATTTATTCTTTCCAAATGCTTTCCAAAAAGTTATTAGTGTTTTGGTGATGCCTTTAACTGTTTTATATTGTATTGTTGTTGCTTATAAAAGAACGAAAGCTACGCCAATTGATTTTGGAATAGATATAGTAAGTGTTGGTAATCTAGTGCTTGGTGGAAGTGGTAAGACACCAGTGACTATAGCACTTGCTAAAGATAAAAAAGATGTAGCTATTATCTTAAGAGGTTACGGTAGAGATTCTAAAGGTATGTTTGTAATTTCTTCTAAGGGTAAAATACTTGAAGATGTAGAAATAAGTGGAGATGAAGCTAGAGTTTTTGCAAATAGTTTACCAAGTGCAACTATAATTGTATGTGAAAATAGGGTAGAGGGGATATTAAAAGCTAAAGAGTTAGGTTGTAAACTTATCTTTTTGGATGATGGATATTCTCAGCACCATATTAAAAAATTTGATATTTTACTTCGTCCTAAAGAGGAGCCTACAAATATATTTTGCCTACCAAGTGGTGGATATAGAGAAACTAAGATGATGTACTCTTTTGTCCCTGTAGTGTTAAGAGATGGGACTGATTTTACTAGAATTATAACTTTTAAACAAGATGGAAAAATTATAGAAGAATTACCATCTAAAGTTGTATTGGTTACTGCTATATCAAAAGCCTCAAGGTTGTTTGAATATCTACCAACTGATATTAAAAGTGAAATTTTTATAGATCATCATAATTTTACACAAGAGGATATTGATGATATTCAAAATAGATATAAAGGTTATCCTTTTATTGTAACATCTAAAGATTTGGTAAAATTAGAAAAATTTAATATTAAAAATATTATTTTAATGGATTTAGAAGTTAAAATAAATAAAGAGATAGAATATACTTTTTAAATGATAGAGCATTTTTTCACTTGCCCATATTGTTGGCAAAATATCTCTATGCTTTTAGATAGTTCTATTTGTGGAGAAGTTTATATTGAAGATTGTGAAGTATGTTGTAGACCAATTGAGATATCTTATAATATAGATGATGAGGAAGTAGTAAGTTTTAAAAACCATAAAATAGAGGGTATTGATTAATGTCTGAAAAAAAAGATCATTTTGCATATAAAGCTAAAGAATATGAAACTGAAATAAGAAGAACTAACAATGTCCTTAATATTGCTGATGGGATAAAAGATAAGATAGTTTTTAAGAATACAGATCATATTATTGATTTTGGTTCAGGAACAGGGTTATTAACCCAAGAATTTGCACCTTATGTAAAAAAAATTACAGCCATCGATATGTCAAAATCTATGACTGAAATATTACGAGCAAAAGAGAATAGTTTTAAATGTGAATTAGAGATAAAAGAGATAGATATAATCACTTATAAAACTAATAACAAATATGATGGGATAATATCTTCCATGACAATTCATCATATTGAAGATATTGAAAAGCTATTTAAACAATTTTATAGTATATTAAATGATGGTGGAGCTATTGGATTAGCTGATTTAGAAACTGAAGATGGTAGCTTTCATAGTGTAGATACAGGTGTTTTTCATTTTGGTTTTGATAAAGATGAGTTTTTACAAATCGCTTCTAAAGTTGGATTTAAAAATCTTGAAATTAAAACTATAAGTGTTGTTGAAAAGCCTTATGGTAGATTTCCCATATTTCTACTTACAGGTATAAAATAAACTTTATTTTACACCTGTACAGTTATCTGATTTTTCATAAGGGAAAAACAAATCTTTTATAATTAATAAAGCAGATATAAAAGCTAAAATATTCATAACAATATTGTTTGAATATCCTAGTTCTAAATAAGCGATTGGTAGAAATATGACAATTGGATATTTTATAAAATAAAAGAAAAATATAAATGTGCCATATATTGTTTTCAATTACATTCCACTTAGTTTTCGTTTCACTTCATCTGATGCCATAGATATATTCCAAGCTGGTTCCCATACAACTTCAACTTCAACATTTTGAATTGTTTCAATCTCTCTTAGAACTGCTTCTTCAACCCATTGAACAATCATTTGATGAAGTGGACAAGCTTTTGTTGAAAGTGTCATTATAACTTTTGCATTATAGTTTTCATCACACATTGCATCATAGATAAGTCCCATCTCTACAAGATTGAATCCAACCTCTGGATCATTTACAGTAGATACTGCTTTAAAAATTTCTTCTTTTGTTACCATCTTTTCTCTCCTTTTTTTAATAAGCTAATCTTTTAATTATACATATGAACGACTCTACAACCTTAGGGTCCTTAGCTTCGCTGTTGCAAAGCAAAAAATTCATAAGATGTACCCAAGGTGAAGCCTTAGTGAATATGTGTAATTAAAAAGTATTAGCGAAAATTTATCATATACATTAAATCTTTTACCATAAATATAGAACCTACAAGTAAAAAGCTAATTCCAGCTTTAAAAATATCACTTAAACCAAAGAATATCCCTAAAGCACCTATTATAACACCACTAGAACTAAATATAAATTGAAATTTAGCACTATAATCTGGTACCATATCTGCTAACATTGGTACTTTTTCTTTACCTATTAAAGGTGCAAATCTTTCATACCAAACCAAAAAGGGAACTATTTTATATAAGTGACCATTTATTATAAATGTTATATATCCTAAAAATATAACCCACCCCATAGTTAAAAGTAAATTTTCACTTGGATTTATAAGATAAATAATACCCATAATTATAGTCAATAATAAACTCGAATATGAAAATATTAAAGAGTATAAATATATATCTTTGTCTAATCTTACTCTTGTTTTATATATAATATATATTTGATAAAAGTAAAATGATAAAGCTACCATTGTAAGTATATATCCACTATATTCTAAAATTGTACTATTGAATATTGATGATAACATAACTGAAATTACAGCAATACTTATTATCCATAAAGCATAAGTTACAGGTTTCCAAGAGAAGCTATGCGAAAGCCAAAACATAGGAAGAAGTATCAAACTCATACCCATAATAGTAACTCCTACATATCCTGCAAGTACTAAGTATATATGGGCTTTAAGTAGGGCTATAATATCTATGCTAATTGTTCCTGCATATCCTAGAGCCATAAGTATTCCAAAAATTAAACCTAAAAATAAAAATGTATTAGCAAGTAATACACTCATCATCACTAGATTTAATTTTTTTACTTTACTTATTGTTAAAAAAGTTTCAAGTACAAATACCAATAATGATATAAGAACAACAATCCCACCATAAGGTAGCAAAGCTGGGGATGCTAAAAATCCATATCCCATAAGAATAGTTCCTATTAAAAGTAAAGGATATATTATATAGTATAATTCAACTGCAAAGTGACCAACTTCAAGTACTACTGGTACAAGTTGAGCCATAGCACCAAATATCACCATCATAACAAATCCAAGTAAAAATATATGTACCCAAGATAGTGTCATATTGTCCATACTGTTTAAATTTGATATTTCAAATCCAAATAAAAATAATACACTAATAACAAGAAAAATAGCACCAATTATAAAATATGGTGCTATTAGTTTAAATGGTGGTGCAAAATCTGTTGATACTGCCATTTAGTTTTTACCCGTTACAGTGAGTATCATTAAAATCTGTATTTGCATCAGAACTTGTTTTTGGTGTAAATACAACTTTAGTTAGTCCTGGGGCAATTTCATCATGTTCAAAATTAAATTCATTTTCAACTTTTGGAAAAAGTCCCATTGGTGGTTTGCTATTTAACATAATTAATTTTTCATTAGAACTTAATACTTTTAATCCACACATTGCATTTACCATAGGTTCAGGATGTCCCGATTTACTTGTATCAAATTGCAGTACAGTTGTACCATTTTCATCATATTTATAAAATGGAACTGTTGCTCCATTTACCTCAATTTGTTCTGCGTTTTCTGGTATATAACTCATATATATTCTCCTAAATTGTTTTATTTGAAGAATAATATCTTAAATAAGATAAAAATAGTCTTATTTAAAAGAATATTGTTAGATTAATAATATTTAGCTATAATTTTTAGATGAATAAAGAAGATAAATTATTAAACAAAAACATTTTATATTTAATTCCAGTTATATTTGTATTGATTATATTTTTTAGAATTACATATACCTATAATGATGTTAAGACAAAAGAGTATGAGTTTGCTAAAAAAGAAGCAGAGGTATTAAATAGCTATGTGAAAACACATAGAAACTATTACCAGAAATTTTTTATAGATAAAATAATATTACTCAATGAAGATACATTACCTGCTTTACCTGCTTTTAGTGCTGCACCTATATCTAAAGAATTTTCTTTAGATAATTCTTTAGATATCGAAGTTAAAACAGTGTCAGATAGAGCAAGAAATCCTAAAAATATGGTAGATAGTGATGACTTAATGGCTGTAAATTATTTTAAAGAAAATAAAGATAAAGATGAATATTTTAGTTCTAATAATAGTGAGTTTTATCAATATGGTTATGCTTTAAGGATAGAGCAAAAATGTTTAGCTTGCCATGGTGTAAAAAAAGATGCTCCAAAATTTATACAAGATAGATATACAACTGCTTATGATTATAAAATAGGAGAGGTTAGAGGTATCATAAGTATTAAAATACCAACAAATATACTTCATGAATATTTTATAAAGGGTTTTATAAATTCAGTTATATATGATATTATATTATTTATATTTTTAGCTTGGTTTATAATTTATTTAATTAAAAGAACAAATCAAGTAAATGAACTTTTAGAGTTAAAAATAAAAGATAAAACAAATGAGTTAAATAATCAAAATACATTTTTAAATAGTTATATTAACGCATTAGATAACAGTACTTCATTATCAAAATCAGATAAAAAAGGTAAAATTACATATGCAAATCAGAAGTTTTTAGATGATACTGGATATACACTTGAAGAGGTTATTGGCAAATCACACAATATAATAAGACATCCTGATACTCCAACTGAGGTATTTCATGATATGTGGGATACTATCTTATCAAATAATATATGGACAGGTATTGTAAAAGGTTTAAAAAAAGATAGAACAGAATTTATTACAAAAATTTCTATTGTTCCTGTTTTAGATCATAATGGTAAAGTTTTAGAATATATATCTCCAAGAATAGATATTACTGAATTAGTTCATAGTAAAGATGAAATTTTAAAAGCTTCCATTACTGATAGTATTACACTTCTTAAAAATAGAAGAAAACTACTATTAGATATTGCAAATTCTAATAGTAAGGATTGTAAATTAGCTCTATTTAATATAGATAGGTTTAAAAATATAAATGATTTTTATGGACATGATATAGCAGATAAAGTATTAAAAGAGATAGCTAACAAATTAGAGTCTATATGTTTGGATACAAGTACACAAGTGTATAAATTACCAATTGATGAATATGCAATATTTAATAATTCAAGTATATCACCAGATGATTTTATAATACATATTAATAATATTATAAAGAGTATTGTGGAAAATAAATTCATTATAAATGGTAATAATATCTTTTTATCTATTAGCTGTGGTATTGCTACAAGTATTGATTCTATTATGATTAAAGCAGATATGGCACTACAACATACTAAAAAAAGTAAAAAACATATTACAATATATTCTGATGAATTAGATATGTCAGCTGAAATTATAAATAATATTAATGGGATAGATATATTAAATAAAGCTATATCTAATAATGCTATAATTCCATATTTTCAACCAATATTTAATCTAAAAACAAAAAAGATTGAAAAATATGAATCACTAGCTAGAATTGTACAAGAGGATGGAAAAGTATTAACACCTTATCATTTTTTAGATATAGCAATTAAGTCTAAACTTTATCCTAATATTACAAAAAGTATTTTGATAAAATCTTTTGAATTTTTCAAAGAGAATAAATATGAATTTTCTATCAATTTATCAATAGAAGATATTATAAATCAAGATACAGTAATATTTATACTTGAACAGTTAAATAACTTTCCAGATCCTTCTCGTATTGTATTTGAAATATTAGAGAGTGAAGAGATTGAAGATTATGATAGGTTAAAGAATTTTATAAAAGATGTTAAAAAATTTGGTTGCCAAATTGCAATTGATGATTTTGGTAGTGGTTATTCTAATTTTGCACATATACTAGAGTTGGAAATAGATTATTTAAAGATTGATGCTTCTTTGGTAAAATATATCTCTACAGATGAAAATTCAAGGAAAATAACAGAGACAATTATTAATTTTGCAAAAGATTTAAATATGAAGACTATTGCTGAATATGTTGAAGATGAAAAAAGTTTTAATATGTTAGATGCGATGGGTGTAGATTATATTCAAGGTTATTTTATAGGTAAACCAGATAAAGAATTAAATTATGAATTTAAAATATAAAAATGATTATAAAAATTATATATTTATAGCTATAACTCCTATTATTACTGTTAGTTTGATGTTTACATATGCTCTATTTTATGTAAAAGATGAGATAAATTTTATTAAACATGAGCTATTAGGATTAAATAATATATATAAAGTACAAGATATAACTTTTGATATACAAGTATTAAGAGGATTATCAAATATGAAAGGGAATAATAGTTATATTTTACAAGATATTGATGATTTAAATCTTAATATTAGAACTAAAACTAATAAATTTAAAATGGAAATTGTTGATATTCCTGATGGAATAGATTTAAGGAAAAAGTTTGATACTTTCTTAAATCAAGTAGTAGATCATACAGAAGAGAATAGTGATTTTGAGCATATATCACAAACTATTCTTGAATCTAGATTATTACTTGAAAATATATCATACCATTCAAATCTTATTTTGGATTCAAAACTAGAATCAGCTATATTAATCAAAACTATTATTAAAACATTACCTGAACTTATTGAATATAATGGTCAAATAAGAGGAATAAGCTCATCAATTGATAATAATAAATTAACATCTGTCCAGAAAAATGAGATATTAATTCTACAATCAAAAATTAAAGATAATATTGAAAATTTAAGATTTATAATGAAGGAGATTAATTCTGATGAGAATAAGATTATAAAAACTATATATAAAAATACAATAATGGCACAAGATGCTTTATTTAATTTTGTTACTGAAGAGTTACTATTAAAAGATAAGATTATGTTAGATTCAAAAAATATATTTAGATTGGAAACTAATAATATAGAATTTATAAAGTTATTATATAAAGAGAATTATAAAAAATTAATAGAGATACTAAATAAAAGGATTAAAGATAAAACTATTTTATATTATATAATTTTTTTTAGTGGGTTATTATCAATAATATTTATTTTATTAATCAATTTATCTTTTTATAGAAAAAACCAAAAGTATATTAAAACTATTAAATTGTTATCTATTACTGATGGTATGACAAAACTATATAATAGAAGATATTTTGATATTGAATTTGATAATCAGCGTAAAATACAAAAAAGACTAAATAGAAATCTGATTTTTATTATGATGGATATAGATCACTTTAAACAATACAATGATACTTATGGGCATCATATGGGTGATGATGCATTGATAGCTG
>DAOVXU010000001.1 GCA_030635995.1 Arcobacter sp.
GGAATAGATAGAATATCTTTATTTGATCCCGAAGCATACTCTGCTCAAATTGCAGGGGAAGTAAAAAACTTTGATCCAACTGCTATTATGCGTAGAAAAGAAGCTAAAAAAGCTGATAAATTTATTCAACTTGGTATCCATGCTTCGCTTGAAGCTATAAAAGATTCGGGTCTTGCCAATGAAGAGGGAAAAATATCAAATGATATTGCAGATGAATTTGGAATAGTTTCAGCTTCTGGGATTGGTGGATTACCAAATATTCAAAAAAATTCTATTGTTTGTGAGACACGAAGTCCTTCAAAAATATCTCCATTTTTTATCCCATCATCATTAGTAAATATGTTAGGTGGATTTGTATCTATACAACATAATTTAAAAGGTCCAAATATCTCTGTAGTAACAGCTTGTGCTGCTGGAACACATGCTATTGGTGAAGCTTTTAAGACTATTGCATTAGGTGGAGCATCTAAAATGTTAGTAATTGGAGCAGAAGGTGCAGTTTGTGGTGCTGGTGTTGGTGGTTTTTCAGCAATGAAAGCACTTAGTACTAGAAATGATGATCCTAAAAAAGCTTCAAGACCTTTTGATAAAGATAGAGATGGTTTTATTATGGGTGAAGGTGCTGGAGCATTAGTTGTTGAAACATTAGAATCAGCTGAAGCTAGAGGAGCTAAAATCTATGCAGAACTTTTAGGTTTTGGAGAAAGTGGTGATGCAAATCATATTACAACTCCTACTATGGATGGACCCTTAAGAGCAATGAAAGCTGCATTTAAAATGGCTAAAGCAAGTAATGGTGGAGAGTTAAATATTGATTATGTAAATGCTCATGGAACTTCAACACCAGTAAATGATAAAAATGAAACAGCTGCTCTTAAAGAGTTATTTGGTGGTATTGAAAACTGTCCTCCGGTAACCTCTACTAAAGGTCAAATTGGACATTGTTTAGGAGCTGCAGGTGCAATTGAAGCTGTAATTGCAATCAAAGCTATGGAAGATGGTATCATCCCCCCAACTATCAATCAAATTGTCGCTGATGAAAATTGTGATTTAGATTATGTTCCAAATTCAGCAAGAGAAGCTAACTTAAATATTGTAATGTCTAATTCATTTGGTTTTGGTGGAACAAATGGTGTTATAATAATGAAAAAGTATAGTAAATAAGGTTATCACATGGCAACATATTTAGATTTTGAAGAAAATATAAAAAAAATTGAAGATGAAATAATAGTTGCTAAAACTAAAGCAGATGAATATGCTGTTGCTATTTTACAAAAGAAATTAGAGCAAGAGGTGGAAAAAACATATTCTAATCTTTCTGATTTTCAAAAATTAAAACTAGCACGTCATCCAGATCGTCTTTATGCTTTAGATTATGTAAGAGGTCTTATGACTGATGCTTATGAACTACATGGGGATAGACATCTTACTGATGATTTAGCAATTATTTGTTATATTGGTTATATAGGTGAACAAAAATGTATTGTTATTGGTGAACAAAAAGGTCGTGGTGTAAAAAATAAAATTAAAAGAAATTTTGGTATGCCAAATCCAGAAGGATACAGAAAAGCTTTAAGAGTTGCTAAAATGGCTGAAAAGTTTAACTTACCAATTTTATTTTTAGTAGACACTCCCGGTGCATATCCTGGAATTGGTGCCGAAGAGAGAAGTCAAAGTGAAGCAATAGCTAGAAATCTTTTTGAACTAAGTGATATGGATACAATTATCATATCTGTTGTTATTGGAGAAGGTGGAAGTGGTGGTGCTTTGGCTATCTCCATAGGTGATAGATTAGCAATGATGAGATATAGTATATATAGTGTTATCTCTCCTGAAGGTTGTGCTTCTATTCTTTGGAAAGATCAAGCGATGGTTGAAACAGCAACTAATGCTCTTAAAATCACAGCTACAGATCTTAAAGAATATAAATTAATTGATGATATTATTGACGAACCATTAATAGGAGCACATAGAAGTAAAAATGCTGCTATTTCTGCACTTGGTGAATATTTCTTAAAAAGTGTTAATGAATTAAAAACTCTATCAAAAGAGGAAAGATATGAACAAAGATATGAAAAACTAATGTCTTTAGGAAGTTTTCAATAAACTTCCTCTATATTAGGAATTGATAACTATTTGATTTGAACCTTTATGTTTAGCGTTTGCTAGTGCTTCATCTGCTAGATCAATCATATCTTCTAAACTATCACTAAAATTAATATTTACACCCACGCTTATAGTATATTTTAATATTAAATCATTAAACTTAAATCTATTATTTTCAACAATCATTATAATCTCTTGAAATGTTTGATGAATCTCAGCATAAGGTCTATTTTTAAATAAAACACAAAATTGATCTGCACCCAACCTTGCAATTATTGAATCTTTATTTATATTTTCCAGTAATATTCTTGAAAGTTCTTTTATAGCTTCATCACCAGCTTCATGACCATATGATTCATTTATAGTTTGAAATATATCAATATCTATTAAAATAACAGCTAATAACTCCTTATGTTTTTTAGCTCTATTATAAACCTCTTCTCCAGCATTTAATAAATATGTTTTATTAAATACACCTGTAAGATAATCTTTCTTTGCTTTATCTTGTGTAGCTTCAAATAGTTCTAAAACTTCTAAGTTTCCATTAACTCTTGCAAAGAATTCTTCATTTGAAAAATCTTTATATAAAAAATCATTTGCTCCATACTTTAAGAAACTTGAAACTATCTCTTTTTCAGACATGCCAGAAAGTGCAATAAGTGCTATTTCATCTTTTTTAAAATCTTTTCTTAACTGCATTGTAAATTCTAAACCATTCATTTCAGGCATCATATAATCTACTAAAATTAGTTTTATATTTGGTCTTTGTTTTACAGTTTCTAATGCCTCTTTAGCACTATGATTCACAATTGCTTTTAAATTATACTTAACACAAAGTGCTTTCATTTTCATAGCAAATGTTTTTGAATCATCAATAACTAAAACTTCTACTTCAGAATTCTTTATAAATCTTTCTACAACTCCCACAGAATAATCAATAGCATATGAACCATTCTTAATAATATAATCTATTAAATTACTATTTTTAAATATTTCATCATCAACTTCAAGTTTTGTTCCAGTTAAAAGTAAAGATGGTATTTTAAATTTATTTACAAAAGTCACCACCTCTCCTTTTGGAGCATCAGGCAAACCATAATCCAATAATGCAAGTGAAAATTTTCCTTTATGTTCCAATAATAGATCAGCACACTCTTTCATAGAAGCAGCTGTATATACATTTAATCCTAATCTATCTTCAATAATATATTTAAGTCCCATTGAGATAGTTTTACTATCGTCAACTACTAATATATTATGTTTTACTTGCATCTATTTATCCTCTATCCAAGCTCTAAAAGCCTCAATTTGTTTATTTGTTTGTTCAGTACTTGTACCACCAAATGATGTTCTAGCATTCATTGAATTTCTTAAATCCAAATAAGATATTATCTCTTCATCTATATTTGATACCTCATCATTAGCTGTTCTTAACTCTTCTATTGTTAGTTCACTCATATCTTTATCTAATCTATTTGCTAAAGCTACTACATCTTTAGTTATATAATAAGCTTTTCTAAAAGGCATATTTACCTTTTGTACTAAATAATCAGCTAAATCAGTAGCACTAAGATGCCCTACTTTACAAGCTTTTTCCATAACATCAATATTTATAATAAGTGTATTCATAACAGCATCAAGTATATCTATTGATATCTCTATAGTTGCAACACTATCAAAAACACCCTCTTTATCCTCTTGAGTATCTTTATTATATGCAAGTGGTAAACCTTTCATAACAGTAAGTAAAGATATAAGATTGCCAAAACATCTTCCAGTTTTACCCCTAAGCAATTCAGGAACATCAGGATTTTTCTTTTGTGGCATAATTGATGATGTAGTAGCATACTCATCACTCATTTTTACAAAACCAAATTCATAAGATGACCATAATATAAGCTCTTCGCTTATACGACTTATATGCATCATAGAGGTTGATATATTAAATAATATCTCTAAAGCAAAATCACGATTTGAACTTGTATCCAAAGCACAAGCAGTTGGTTCATCAAATCCTAAAAGTTCTGCCGTTTTAAATCTATCAATTTTATGTGGAGTTCCAGCAAGTGCAGCACTTCCTAATGGACATTTATTATTTCTAATATATGAAGATTCAAATCTTTCATAATCTCTTTTAAACATATTTGAATAAGCCAACATATGAAAACCAAAATTTATAGGCTGAGCATGTTGAAGATGTGTATAACCAGGTATCAAAGTTTCAGTATGTTTTGAAGCGATATTTACAAATGTTTCTACTAAAGTTTTAAGTTTATCTTTTATAACTATACTTTTATCTTGTACATAAAGAGTAAAGTCAGTTGCAACTTGATCATTTCTACTTCTTGCAGTGTGAAGTCTTCCACCTGCATCACCAATAATCTCAGTCAATCTACTCTCAATAGCCATATGGACATCTTCAAGTTCTATTTTCCACTCAAAAGTACCTGCTTCTATTTCATCTTTTACTTGTAACAGTCCAGTTTCTATCTTTTCTTGATCATCAATAGTGATAATATTTTGTAAAGCTAACATTTTACTATGAGCAATACTCCCTTTTATATCTTGAGCATATAACTCTTTATCAAACAAAACTGAAGCATTAAATTGGTCTAAAAGTTTTGCATTTGTATTTTTAAGTATTTGGTCTTGTGACATCGATATATCCTACTATAATTTATAAGTCGAATTATATCATATCTATAGTTTAAAAAGTGTAATTATTTTTTTGAATTTAAAAAGTAAGTTTGTATTTTACCTTTTCCTTTAAACTCTATTATATCTTTCCGTTTTTCACATATATAATCATCTTTTATTAGTTCATATGTTGAGGGTGATATTTGTATCTTAGATTCTATTCCACCAGATTCCATTCTACTTGCTGTATTTACTGTATCACCCCAAACATCATAAGCAAATTTTCTACTTCCAACTACACCTGCAACTAATGGACCAGAACTTATCCCTATTCTTATATGAAATCCAATTGTTGGATTATTTATATTAAATTTTTCTACAGATTTCATCATTTCCAGTGCCATATCTACCATATTTTGTGCATGATTATCATTACTTGTAGGTATCCCTGAAGCCAACATATAACCATCACCAATAGTTTTTATCTTTTCAATATTATATTTTACTGTTAACTCATCAAAATCAGTATATAATTCATTTAAAAGTCCAACAATCTCTTTGGCCGAATGAGTTGAAGAAAATTTTGTAAAGCCTACAATATCAGAAAATAACATAGTTGCATTTTCATGTCGTTTTGCAATAAGTCCACTCTCATCCTCTTTTTTTAAATCAGCTATCTCTTTTGGTAAAATATTTAAAAGTAACTCTTCATTTTCTTTATTTTGTATAAAATTTAGTCGTGAATATTTTTCTATAATATATGCACCAAATAAAACTAAAACCATAGTAGATAAAAGTAAAAAATTATTTATAGGTAAATTAATAGCCAATTTTAATTCACCTTGTGCCAATCCACCAAGCAAACCAATCCCTAATTCTGCACTTTGATGAATTAAGTTAAATAAAAATTCATTTGAGGTAATTAAATTATTAAATATTATTATAAAGAGCATAGTTATAACTGCAATAATATATCTAACCCTTGCAATAATAGCAATCCAAGCCATAATTAGTATCAATCCACTAAGATAAATATATGCTGCCATTCCACTAACATAAGAGATCATAATAGATATTGCAATAGATCCAAAGAGACCTAAAAATGCAGCAAAATATTCTTGATAATTTTTAAATCTTTTCATAAAACTAATTATAAATAAAAAAATACCTAACATTAAAGTATTAAATCTTATTTTCCAAATATTACTCTCTATATCTGATGCAAATTCTTCCCTTTGAAGTAAAATATTTTCAAAATTCTCAGTTATAACATTTGTTATTTTATTATGCATAACTAAATTATCATTCAACATTGTTTCTACTATTGTTTTATCTACATTAACTTGAGATTTAAGACCTGCTACTATTTGAGCATCTATAAAATGAAACATATAAAATAATATAAGTGCCAAAATCATAGCAGTCCTAGTGTGTTTTAATGTTGTTTCTTTATGAAATTGTATATATTCTTTTTCTAATTTATTATTATTATATTTTAGTGTATAACTATTTTGTTCTGTTTTTAGCATATTTACCTCCAATAAATCTATCTATTCTTAATGATACTAAAATATATATAAAAAGCTTATCTAAAATAAAAAGATTAACTAGTACCTTTAAATAATTTAGCTATTCTTAATTAAGTCTAAACTAGATATAATCACGTATATAAGGAAAATAAATGACTTTAGAAAATATTGATAAAAATTATGTACTAAATACTTATGCTAGAAATTATGTTAATTTTAAAAAAGGTGCAAATGCAACACTAACAGACGATAATCAAAAAGATTATATTGATTTTACAAGTGGAATTGGTGTAGTTTCTGTAGGACATGGAAATAAAAGAGTCGCTGATGCTATTTGTAATCAAGTTAATAATATAACTCATATATCAAATCTTTTTGAGATAGAACCTCAAAGTTTATTAGCTCAAAAGATTGCAAAACTTAGTGGCTATGATGTAGCTTGTTTTTTTGGAAATAGTGGAGCTGAAGCAAACGAAGGGGCTATTAAAATAGCTAGAAAATATGGTGAAACAAAATTTGATAATAAGCGATTTAAAATTATCACTTTAGAACACTCTTTTCATGGAAGAACAATCACAACAGTAAAAGCAACAGGGCAAAAAGATATGCACAAAAGTGATTTTGCACCATATCCAGATGGCTTTAGTTTTGATAAAAAAATTAATGATATATATAATTCAATAGATGATGAAACAGTAGCTGTTATGATTGAATTAGTTCAAGGGGAAGGTGGTGTTCAACCATTTTGTAAAAGTGAAGTTCAAAAATTGGCTAAATTTTTAAAGGAAAATGATATATTAATGATTGTTGATGAAGTTCAAACTGGTGCATATCGTACTGGTGAATTTTTAGCATCAAATTCATATGATATAACTCCAGATATTATCACTATGGCAAAAGGTATTGGTGGTGGTGTTCCTATTGGAATAGTACTAACTACACATAAAGATATTTTAGTTCCAGGTGATCATGGTTCTACTTTTGGTGGGAACTATTTAAGCACTAGTGCCTCACTTGAAGTTTGTAATATTTTAGAAGAGATAAAAAAAGATGGAACTCTTGATAGTACTATCAAATATTTTGAAACTAAATTAGATGCTTTTTATAATTCAAATAAAAATATTTTTGAAGATTCTGTAGGACTTGGTCTTATGAGAGGTTTAAGGGTAAAAGATGCTGATACTTTATCAGCTATTATGAAAGAAGCATTTAATCATGGAGTATTAGTTCTTAAAGCTGGGAAAAATACCTTAAGATTTTTACCTCCTCTTACTATTACAAATAGTGAAATTGATAAAGGTTTCAAAAGGTTAGATGATGCTATTGAAAATATCTAAAACACTTAGTTTAGTAACTATTGTTGGTTTATTATCTTCAAGTTTAGTTGCAAGTGAGATATTATCACAAGAGCAATTAGAAGTTTTAAAACTATCTAAACAAAAAGCTAAAAAAGAAAATGATAAATTAAAAATTGATTGGGTAAATCCTGTAAAATATACTTATACATATTCTGATGATGAGAAGATGGGGCTAAGTAAAAAATCTATTCTATCTATAAATCAACCTATATTTAAAAGTGGCGGTATTTATAGTGCTATAAAATATGCTTCAAATGTAAAAGAATCAACAACTATCTCACTTGAATTACAAAAAAAAGAGTTAATTAAAAAAGCACTAAATATTGCATTTAATATTAAAAAACTAGATATCCAAATAAAGAAGCAGAATTTACAAATAGCTAATGCAATTATTGATTTAAAAATAAAAAAGGAGAGTGTTTTTAATGGCTTACTTGATATCTCATTTTTAAATAATGCGCTTATTACTAAAAATAGTAAACAATCTACACTTTTAGATCTACAGTTCAATAAAAAATCATTAATAAACTCTTTTAATAACCTATCATCTTTACCATATCAAGATATCATATTACCAACTCTATCAAATATCACAGAACAAGAATTTAATAAAAACAATATATATCTTAAAAAAAGTAATGCAGATATTAAATCAAAAAAGAATTTACAATGGATGGTTACATCAACATATTTACCTATAGTAACAGCTAACTATTCACATACTAAAAATCATTCGTTAGATACTACAAATGATATATATGGATTTAATATTGTTGTTCCTCTTGATATAAAATCATTTGATGATAGTGGAGCTAGTAAATTAGAATATTTAAAAGCTAAAAAAGAGTTAGAGATAGAGAAAAAGCAAGAGATAAACTTCTTAAAAACTCAACAATTAAAACTTGAGATGATAGAACAAAAAGTATCATTAACAAAAGAAAATATTATCGCTTATATTGAACTTTTAGAACAAACAAAAGAGTTAGCAGATGCAGGTATGAAAACTTCTGATGATGTAAAAGTATTAGAAAATTCTAAAAATACCGAAAAATTAAATTTAAAAATTTATGATATTGATACACAAATTGAATTATTAGATATATATGGAAGAATAGTTAATGATAAAATTTAGTACCTATTTTGAAGATTGGTTATATAAAGAAGATGGTTATTATGCCAATTATAAAGTTATAGGTAAAGAGGGAGATTTTTTCACTGCCGTTTCTACAAGTAAATTTTTTGGTGGCTCTATTGCAAATAGATTGATTGAAACTATAAATAGTGGATTTTTACCAAAAAATACAACTATTGTAGAGGTTGGGGCTCATCATGGATATTTATCGGCTGATATAATCCAATTTATCCACACTATTCAACCTGAACTTTTAGATACATTAAATTTTGCAATAGTTGAGAGATATGATTCTTTACAACAAAAACAAAAAGAGTATTTTAAAAATTCATTTGGAGCTGTTATAAATCTAAAACATTATAACTCTATAGAAGATATTAAATTAGAAAATGCTTTTATTGTTGCAAATGAGATATTTGATGCTTTCCCTTGTGAATTAGTTTATACTACAAAAGATAAAGTTTTACAGCAAGGTTTTGTAAAAAATAATAAAATAGAATTTGTAGATTGTGAAGATAAAGAGATTTTAAAAACTTGTAAAGATAATCATATAACAAAAGGGGAATTACCTTTAGGATTTAAATCATTTGCAAAAACTTTAGCCTCAAATATTAAAACATTTGAATTTGTAACATTTGATTATGGAGATGAGTATCCACGAAATGATTTCTCTTGTAGAGTGTATGAAAAACATAAAGTTTATCCTATTTTTGATGAAGAGATAAAACTTGAAGAGTTATTTAAAAAAACAGATATTACTTATGATGTAAATTTTTCATATTTAATAAATTGTTTTAAAGAGGTTGGTGTTGAAAATATTATCTATGAAACACAACTAAAAGCATTAGTAAGATTTGGAATAATTGACCTACTTGAGATATTACATAAAAATGCAGATGAAAAAACTTATTTAAGAGAAACAAATAAAATCAAAACTTTACTAGAGCCAACTGGTATGGGTGATAGATTTAAAATGGCAACATTTAGAAACTATAAATAAAGAGAGTAAAATATGAATAACAATATATCAATAATTATCTTAGCTGCTGGAAAAGGGACTCGTATGAAGTCATCGCTTCCAAAAGTACTACATAAAATTTCTGGTTTTGAGATGCTTTATTATAGTATTCTTGAAGCTCAAAAGTTATCAGATGATATCCATGTAGTTTTATATCATCAAGCTTCTTTAGTGCAAAAAACTATGGAAAAATATTTTACAGATGTAAAATTTTCTATCCAAGACCATGAAAACTATCCAGGGACTGGTGGTGCTGTTATGGGTCTGAAATTAAAATATCCTCAAACTTTAGTTTTAAATGGAGATATGCCATTGATTCAAGCACCTGAATTAAAACATTTAGTAGTGGTAGATCAAACTATAACTATGTCTATTTTTGAACTACTTGATGCTACTGGGTATGGTAGAGTAATTATTGAAAATGGGAATGTTAAAAAGATTGTTGAACAAAAAGATTGCAATAAATATGAATTGGAAGTTAAAACTGCAAATGCGGGTATATATTGTTTTGATACAAATTTTTTACAAGAGAATTTGCCAAAACTTTCAAATAATAATGCACAAGAGGAATACTATATAACAGATTTAGTTGAAATTGCTATTGCACAATATTTAAATGTAAAACCTGTAATTGTAAGCCAAGAGAATTTTAAAGGGGTAAACTCTAAAATTGATCTATGTGATGCAGAAGTTATACATCAACATAGGATAAAAAAAGAGTTTATGGCAAATGGTGTTATTATGAGATTGCCTGATACTATCTATATTGAAAGTTCTGTTAAAATAGAGGGTGAATCTATTTTGGAAAATGGTGTTACACTTTTAGGTAATAGTAAAATAATAAATTCTCATATCAAAACAAATAGTGTAGTAGAAAATTCAATTTTAGAAAATAGTGATATTGGACCAATGGCAAGAATTAGACCATTGTCAATTCTAAAAGATACATATATTGGAAATTTTGTAGAGGTTAAAAAATCAACTTTAAATGGTGTAAAAGCTGGTCATCTATCATACTTAGGGGATAGTGAAATTGATACAGGTACAAATATAGGAGCAGGTACAATTACTTGCAACTATGATGGTAAAAATAAATTTAAAACAATCATTGGTAAAAATGTATTTATTGGCTCAGATACACAACTTGTAGCACCTATTACCTTAGAAGATAATTGTATGATTGGTGCAGGAACTACAGTAACTAAAGATGTAAAAAGTGGAGAGTTAATAACAACAAGAAGTAAACCAAGAATTATAACTGGTTTCTTTTATAAATTTTTTGGAAAGGAAAATAAATAGTGCAATTATTAAAAGATAAAAGAATCCTTGTAGCAGTTACAGGAAGTATTGCTATATATAAATCACTTGAACTTATCCGTTTATATATAAAAGCAGGTGCTGAAGTAAAAGTGTTAATGACACAAAGTGCTACAAGATTTATAACCCCTCTTGCTTTTGAAACTATTTCACAAAATAAAGTTTTAGATGAAAGTACTGAAGATTGGAGTACTGATAGTGTTAATAATCACATTTCAATAGGAAAATGGGCTGATATATTTGTATTAGCTCCAGCAACTGCAAATACAATAAATAAACTTTCAAATGGTATCGCTGATAATTTACTTCTTCAAACAGCTTTAGCATATCCTAAAATAAAACTTCTTTGCCCTGCTGCAAATACAAATATGATGCAAAATCCATTTACAAAAGCCTCATTAAAGATGCTAAAACTTTGTAATTTTAAAGTTATAAATTCTATTACAAAAGAGTTAGCTTGTAAAGATATTGGTGATGGGGCTATGGCAGAGGTTGAAGATATTTTCCATGCAACTTGTAAAGAGTTATTAAAAGATAACTATTGGAGTGATCGAAAAGTTGTCTTAAATGGTGGTGGTACTATTGAGAAAATTGATGATATAAGATACATAAGTAATTTTAGTAGTGGAAAGATGGCTATGGCTATGGCTATGGCTTTATATTATAAAGGTGCTGATGTATGTTTGATTACTACTTCAAATATTACACTACCAAGTGATATACATACAATAAAAGTTGAAAGTACACAAGAGATGTTTGAATATATTGAAGATTCTATTAGAGTTGCTAAAAAAGGTAAACTAAGTGAAGCTACACTTATGAATAGTTCTGAAATCAAACTAATTCAAAAAAAGCCTTACTTCTTTGGTGTAGCAGCTATTAGTGATTATATTCCAACTTTTCCACAAAATGGTAAAATAAAAAAAGATGCTATTGGTGACAATTGGGATTTAAAATTAAAAAAGAATACTGATATTTTAAAATCTCTTGATAAAACTGATATTTATACTATTGGATTTAAAGCAGAGATGGCTAAAGATGTTGCAAAATCTAATGCTATCAATATGCTTAAGGCTAAAAACTTAGATGGTGTATGTTTAAATATTATCTCAGATTCAAATCAATTTGGTAGTGATACAAATAGTATAGAGCTTATTACAAAAAAAGATTTTACAACTACATTTGAAAATCAAACTAAATTAGAACTCTCTATAAATATTTTAGCCAATTTAAAAGAGCAATTTGTTGAATAATATCTCAAAAATAGAACTACCAAAACATATTGCTATAATTATGGATGGAAATGGTAGATGGGCAAAAGAGCAAGGATTAAAAAGAACAGCAGGACATGAGCAAGGTGCAAAAACTGTTAGAGATATTACAATTCATTGTAGTAACATAGGGATAAAATATTTAACTTTATATGCCTTTTCTACAGAAAACTGGAGTAGACCAAAACTTGAAGTTGAATTTTTAATGAAACTACTTGAAAGATATTTTAAAAGTGAATTAGAAGTATATATATCAAATAATGTAAAATTTAAAGCTATTGGAAATATAAGTAAATTTTCTAAAAGACTACAAAAAGTTATAAATGACACACAAGATAAAACAGCTCACTGTACAGGTTTAACTCAAATTATTGCATTAAATTATGGTAGTCGTGATGAGATAGTAAGAGCTGTTAAGAAATTAAATAAAAATAATCTAGAAGTTACTGAAGACAATATAAATAACTGTTTAGATACCGCAGGGATTGATGATGTTGATCTACTAATTCGTACAAGTGGAGAGGTTAGAATATCTAACTATCTATTATGGCAATGTGCTTATGCTGAGATGTTTTTTATTGATTCATATTGGCCAGAATTTTGCACAAATGAACTTGATGATATACTTTCAGATTTCAATAAAAGAGTAAGAAGATTTGGTGGAATTTAATATATGATAGATGTTTTAGTATTTATTTATGGACTTATTTTAGGTAGTTTTTTTAATGTTTTAATATATAGACTACCTTTAAATATATCTATTTTAAATCCTAAAAGATCATTTTGTATATCTTGTAATAAACAAATAAAATGGTATGAAAATATCCCTATTCTCTCTTATATATTATTAAAAGGTGAGTGTAGTAATTGTAAAGTAAAAATATCTATACTTTATCCAATTATTGAATTAACCACTGCAATTACTACTATTTTACTATTTCATAAACTTGAATTAAATCTTGACTTTTTTATAATACTACTACTATTTTATACCCTTATTATTTTATTATTTATCGATTTTAAATATAAAGCTGTTCCAGATTATCTACTTTTAATTGCTCTTTTATTATCGTTTTTAGTTGAAAGTTTTTCATTTAAAAATGCACTTTTATTTGCTGGTGGATTTAGTTTATTAAACTTTTTTATAACTTATTATATACAAAATATTAAATCAAAACTTACATCTAATGATGATTTGAGAGAACAAACTGCTTTAGGGGAAGGTGATATTCCCATAGTTGCAATTATTGGTGGTATTTTAAATATAAAATTAGCACTAACAGCTATCTTTTTATCTGCAATTTTTGCTATAATCCCTTCTATATATAGTACAATTAAAAATAATGATATAGAAACACCATTTATCCCATACTTAGTGTTAGGATTGTTTTGTTGTTTTATTTTTGATAATCAAATTATAAATATATTAAATGGGATATTACAATGAGTCTTTTAAAAAGATATTTATCAAAAACTATTTCACAAACTTTTTTCCCAATCTTTTTAACACTATTTGCTATAACTTCTGTTATTTTTTTAGTAAAAATTGCATCATTAACCTCAGTTATCACTATGAATTTTAAAGAATTATTATTTTTATATTCATTAACTGTACCTCAAATATTATTCTACACTCTCCCTATAACTTTTTTTATATCTGTTATAATAAATCTTTCTAAACTATCAAATGAATATGAACTTATTGTTATTACTAGTTTTGGACTTTCCCCTTTAAAACTATTAAAACTTTTAATTCCTATCTCATTACTTATGTCTTTAGCTTTATTTGTTATATCTTTTATACTTATTCCACAAGCTGATTATATGGAAGAATCTTTTATGAATAAAAAACAACAAGAGGCACAATTTAATATAAAAGCTAGTGAATATGGTCAAAAATTTGGTCCTTGGTATATTTACGTACAAGAGAAGAAGAAAAAATACTATAATGATATAATATTATTCCAACCACAACAAAATGAAGATACTTTTATACTATCGCAAAAAGCAACTATGAAAAATAAAGATGGATTACTAAGTCTAGAATTATATGAAGGAAGTGCTTCAACAATCACTAATAAAATAAATCAAATTGATTTTTCTAAAATGTCAATGAACAATAGACTAAAGAAAGCTAAAAAAATATCTTCGCTTAGTAATATTATTAATTATTGGAAAAATACTAAAAAAGAATCAACAAAAAGAAGAATGATTCTTCAAAATACTTTTATAGCATTATTACCATTTATCTCAATACTATTTTATATCTCATTTGGATATTTTAATCCAAGATATGAAAAAAATAGAAATACTATCTATGCGATATTATTAGTTATTTTTTATATGATAGTTACTCAAAATATTTCTACATATCGAGAGTTTTATCTATTATTAGTTGTTCCTCCTGTATGGTTATTTATATCATTTTTATTTTATTTTAAAAGAATAAAACCTTATTATTAAATTTAAAATTATCAATGACAATAAAATTAACAATTAGCTACGATGGTTCCAAATTTAACGGTTCACAAAAACAACCAAATATTATAACTGTACAAGGGGAACTAGATAATTCACTAAAACAACTTGGTATTAATAGTAAAACTAACTTTAGTGGAAGAACTGATAAGGATGTACATGCTTCATCTCAAGTTGTATCTTGTACTATACCTACATATTGGAATGACCTTAATAAACTTAAATCAAAACTAAATCATATACTACACAATTCAATTAAAATTAAATCTATAATAGAAGTTGATAATAATTTCCATGCAAGGTTTAGTGCCAAAAAAAGATCATATAGATATATTATCTCTAAAAACAGATTAACGGCTTTTAACTGTAACTATATGCATTTTAAAAAGGATATAGATATAAAACTATTAAAAAAAATATCTTCACTTTTTATAGGTGTTCATGATTTTGAATATTTTAGTAAAAAAGGTAGTGAACCAATTAGTACAATTAGAGAGATTTATAGTATAAAAATATATGAATATAAAGATTTAATAGTTATCAATTTTAATGCAAATTCATATTTAAGAAGTCAAATCAGAATGATAGTTGATTTTTTATTGAAAATTTCTGATAATAAATTGACTTTAGAAGATTTAAAAAATCAATTAAATAAAAAAAAGCTAGTATCATGGACACTAGCTCCTCCTAATGGATTATATCTTAGTAGAATTAACTACTAAAATCCACTTGTTTGTACTGCACTACTTACAATATCTAAAATTGGACTAACCCAGAATATTGAAGTGATTGCAAATGTAACTGCAATAGCAATTATAACTTTTAGAATCGTACCACTCATCTCAGTATACTCTAAAACTTTACCATCTTCTCTTTGCATAAAGAACATATAAACAATAAGTTTTAAATAATAAAATGCTGCAATAGCAGAATTAAGTACCATAATAATAGCTAATAATACTTCACCAGCATTTATAGTTGCACTTACAAGATACATTTTACCCCAAAATACAGCAAATGGTGGTACACCTGCTAATCCAAACATTAATATAGCCAATAAGACAGCAGACAATGGTGAAGTCTTAATTAAACCTGTAAATTTATCATATTGATAATCAGATTTAAACCCATAAAATGATGGCTTCTCTTTAGTTCTATGTACCCATAACATAGCAAATGCTCCTAAATTTACAAAAGCAAATAAAATCCAATATAAAAATAGACCTTCAAGAGCTTGTGTAGTACCAAGCATAATAGCAACTAATACAAATCCTGCATGAGAAATTGATGAATATGCTAACATCCTTTTTACATCAGTTTGAACCAAAGCAACTATATTTGGCAATGTCATTGTAATAATCGCAACACCATATAATATACCATGAACCCAAGCATTGTTTGCAGAGATAAATATCTCAAAAAATCTTATTGCTACAACTAATGTTGCAATTTTAGGAACAATAGCAATATAACCTGCCATTGCAGCACTAGAACCCTCATAAACGTCTGGAGCCCATACATGAAAAGGAACTAAAGATAATTTAAATCCTAATGCAGCTAACATAAAAACAACACCAACTAATACAACTGTATAATTCTCAAAATTATCATTTGCAAAATGTTGAGCAATTACAGATAATTCTATACTTCCTGTTAAATAATAAAATACCATAGAACCAAATGCAAAAAAACCAGCTGCTAAAGCACCCATTGTAAAGTACTTCATAGCACCTTCTATTGATTTACTAGTATTATGCATTGCAATCATTGCATATAAACTCATAGATGCTGTTTCAAGTCCTACAAAAATTAGAATTAAATTATCAGAAGCTGTCATAATTTGAAAACCAGCTGTCATAAATAAGAACAATGCAAAATATTCAGGATAAGTATATTCATGAAATCTTTGTTTTGATAAACTTAAGAATATAAATAAACCAGAAGCGATAATAATTATAGCTTGTGCCAATAATGATATGCCATCAATTAACATAACATCAAAGAAACCTCTAGTTGCACCAGCATAACTTATAACTGCACCTAAATCAAGAATTAAAAACAATATAGTTAAAACAACATAAAGATGTTTATCTGTATGTTTAGAAAACATATCAATACATAAAATTACTAATGCACCAATTATCGCTATTGACATTGGAGCAATTGAAGCTAAATTTAAACTAGCTACATCGATTTGAATTGGAGTCATCATTATTTTTTCTCCCCTATTGTATTTACTTTTATAATTGTTTCTTGAGCTCTAGAAGTAACTGCTCTTTCAGTCATAACTTGAACAAGTTGTTTAACACTCGCATCAACTGGCTCTAAAATTGGTTTAGGATGTACCCCTAAATAAACTACTAGAAACACTAATGGAAGAAGTGCTGAATACTCTTTACCATTTAAATCTTTTAAATCTAAATTTGATTTATTTGTAACTGCACCAAAAAATGTTCTTTTATATAAAACTAACATATAAATTGCACCTAAAATAATTGTTAAACCAGCAATTGCAGTTAAAACTGGAGAAACTGCAAAGTAACCTAATAGTGACAAAAATTCACCAACAAAACCAATTGTTAAAGGTAACCCAACTGATGCCATAAGCATAATACCAAATATAAGAGCATACATTGGCATAACTCTAGCTAATCCACCAAATTCGCTCATCATTTTTGTATGCTTTCTATCATAAATAACACCAACTAACATAAATAGTGCTCCTGATACTACACCATGAGATATCATTAAAAATAAACTCCCACCAATACCTTCAACATTTAATGCAAAAATACCAAGTATAATAACACCCATATGAGATACTGAACTATAAGCAATTACTTGTTTTATATCCTCTTGTGCATAAGCTACCATTGCTGTATATATAATTGCAATTACAGCTAATACACCCATTGGTATCATAAAAGCAACCGAAGCATCTGGAAATAATGGTAAAGAAAATCTTATAAATCCATATGTTCCCATTTTAAGTAAAATTGCAGCAAGTATAACCGAACCAATAGTAGGTGCTTGTCCATGCGCATAAGGTAACCATGTATGAAATGGAACCATAGGTACTTTAATAGCAAATCCTAAGAAAAATGCAACAAATAACCAAAGTTGAGTATTTAATGATAATGGTAACATATACCAATCCATTAAATTAAAACTCCATGTTCCTGTTGTTTGTTGATATATAAATGCTAAATATAACATACCAACAAGCATAATTAATGAACCTGTAAATGTATATAAAAAGAATTTAACCGAAGCATAAATTCTTCTAGGACCTCCCCAAGCACCAATGATATATAACATAGGTACAAGAGAAAATTCCCAAAATACATAGAATACAATAGCATCAAGAGCAACAAATACACCAACCATAGCCATCTCTAAAAATAATACAGTGATAATAAGATTTTTTAAATTTCTAGTTTCAGTTAAACCTATAAGAGAGATCATTGTAATAAATGTAGTCATTATTATTAAAAATAATGATATACCATCAATTCCTAAATTATAAGCAATCCCATACTGTGTAACAAGAGGTATATATTCAGTAAACTGCATACCACCATTTGCTGTTTCAAAGTTATACCACAATACACATGATATAAAAAATTCTATAGCTGTAACAACTATACCGTATACTCTAATAGCATCTTTCTCTACAAGCAATCCAATTATTGCTGCAAATACTGGAAAAAATATTAAAATAGATAAAATATGTTCCATTCTTTTCTCCCTTACTTAATTGAACCAAAAATTAATACAAGTATAAGTAATACAACTACACCACCTGCCATTAATTTTAAAGCTTTTGACAAGTTAGATGTTTGTACAACTCTTGCCTCTTGACCACCTGAACGAATACCACTTGCAATACTATCTACAATAGTATCAATGATTTTCATATCTATCTCTTTCCAACTAAATCTTGATAAAGCAAGATAAGGTTTATTTATCATAGCTTCAATCATATGTGGAAAATAATATTGATTTGCTAATAATTTAAAACAAAATCTATCTCTTAATTTATCACCAAAATATTTTCCATCTTTTTGAAATTTAAAGTATGCAAATCCCATACCCGCTAATGATATAGAAATTGTAACAACCATCAACATAAGATTTGTGCTATCACTTACATGAGGATGAAATGCTGGTAATAATTGTGTAGCAAATTCAAAAAATGAATGTTCCCACCAACCTGCAACAACAGCAAGTATAGCTAAGGGTACCATTGAAGCAATTACATAACCATATGCTTCATGAGGATGATAACCTAAACCTAACTCTTGATGAGTTTCTTTTCCAAAAAATACATACATTATAAGTCTAAATGAATAGAATGCTGTTAATCCAGCTGTAATATATAATATACCCCATAATATATATGCATGTTCACCAAATGCTGAAGCAAGAATCAATTCTTTAGAATAGAATCCAGCCATCATTGGGAAACCTGCAAGTGCAGCTGAAGCAATAATCATAATCCAACCTGTATATGGCATATGTTTAAGTAATCCACCCATTTTTTTAATATTTATCTCATTATTCATAGCATGCATTACATTACCAGCACCTAAGAATAATACTGATTTAAAGAAAGCATGTGTTGCAAGGTGAAATAGTGCAATCCAATATGCTCCAACTCCAGCAGCAACAAACATATAACCAAGTTGTGACAATGTTGAATAAGCAATAATCTTTTTCATATTAGTAGCTACTAATGCTTGTGATGCTGCAAATATTGCAACAAAAGCACCTATACAAGCTATTACATAACCAACTTCAGGAACTACAGTAAATATTTCATTTGCTCTAATTACTAAATATACTCCTGCAGTTACCATAGTTGCAGCATGAATTAGTGCTGAAACTGGAGTAGGACCTTCCATCGCATTTGCAAGCCAAGTATTAAATGGAAACTGAGCTGATTTACCCATAGCTCCAATAAATAAGAATGCTGCAATAGCAACAACTAGACCATGACTCAATGTTCCAATCTCTGCAAATACAACATCATATTGTAAAGAACCTAAATTCCAATATATTAAGAAAATACCAATTAACATACCAAGATCTGCAACTCTATTCATAATAAATGCTTCATTTGCAGCATATGAAGGTGAAATTGAAGAATACGGTGATAATGTAGAAAAAGGTGATTTTTCAATATCATCACTTGCAGGTACATCAGCTTTATGATACCAAAAACCAATTAGAAGCCAAGAACAAAGTCCAACCCCTTCCCAACCAATAAATAGACCAGCAAAGTTATCACTCATAACTAAGATCATCATAGAAAATACAAATGCACTTAAATATGAGAAAAATCTATTAAATGATCTATCATGATCCATATATCCATTTGAATGGATATGAACCATAGCAGATACCATTGTCACAACAATCATCATCGATACACTAACTTGATCAACAACAATTCCAAATGGAACATTTACATTTCCTATAACTATCCAATCTTTTAAGCTAAAATGGATAATCTCACCTGTAGTTACTATATGATAAGCTAAATTAATAGATGCTATCAATGAAACTAAAATTAACGCTGATGTAACAATCCCTGTAAGTTGCACTTTCTTACTATTACCAAATAGTCCAGCAAATAATGATCCAACAAGTGGAGCAAATAATGCGATTAATGCATAATTTTCCATTTCTATCCCCCCATCTTTTGTAATGAATCTAGGTTTAAAGTATTTTTTCTTTTAAACCATAATATTAATAATCCAAGTCCAACGGCAACTTCACTTGCAGCGATAGCTACAATAAAGAATGCAAACATTTGACCTGTTAAATCACCATGAAATTTTGATATTGCAGCAAAACCAATATTCACAGCATTTAACATTATTTCAGTTGCAAAAAATAACATAAGTAAATTTTTTCTTCTCATTGCACCTAATAATCCAATAGAAAATAATATTGTACTTAATATTAAATAATCATTTAGTGTTATTTCCATTACACATCCTTTTTATGTTCAAAATCGCTATGATGATGATCATTTTCTAAAATTTCATCCATACTCATATCCATTTTTTTACCAGCAAGTATAATACCACCTATCATAGCTACAAGTAACATAACTGCTGCTACTTCAAATGGAATTAGATATTTAGTAAATAATACAACACCAACATCTTGTATATTACCATCAATAGTTCCATACAAATTAGCTGCTATACCAACAGGATATTCAGGAGTAATATTTGCACCAATTAGTGGAGCAACAAATATTATAACTACCATTAAAGCTACTGCTCCAGAAAGTACAAATGTTAATCTTGGATTTGCAACAGATTCTTCAACATCACTAATAGAGTCAAAAAACATCATTCCAAATGCATAAAGTGCCATAACAGCACCTGTATATACAATAATTTGTACAACTCCTAGAAAATCTGCTTCTAAAATAAAAAAGAATGCAGATATAAAAATCATACCAGCAGCTAATGAACTTAACGCATATAATGCATTTTTAGTCATCACTGTTATGGTAAACATTGCAATTGTTAAAATTGCAAATAAATAAAAGGCTACTACTTCAAACATTATATATCCTTAATACGCAAGCGGTGTTTTTTTAATTTTTTTATCAGCATCTGGGCTAATAGCACCAAATCCGTCAAACTCAATTTGTTGTTTAATATTATCAAATGGTGTAAGTAGATCATCTTTAAGTACAAAATGTGCTCTTTGCTCACTTGCATTTTCATATCTATCACCATGTACAATAGCAAGCTCTGGACAAACTTCTGCACAATAACCACAAAAAATACATCTACCTAAATTAATTGTATATTCTACAACTTCTTTTCTAGATTTTTCATCAATTCGTGTATCCATTTTTATACAATTTGCTATACAAATCTTTTCACAAAGACCACAACCAATACATCTGTTAGTTCCACTTTCAAGTAAACCTAAAAGTTTATGTATTGCTCTATATCTAGGCGAAATTGGCAATCTTTCCATTGGATATTGAACTGTATGCATCTCATTATTAAATAATGCACCTTTCATTATCTTAAATACAATACCAAGACCTTGAAATAGCTCTACACTAAATGTTCTTCTTGTGGCTTTCTTAAATGCTTCCCAACCAGTTGCTGGATATTCTTCAATATCCTGCATAACATACTCTTGGCTTCCTACATTTCTATTTTTTAAATCATTAAAATTCATATTCTTTCCTTATACCATCATCACTAAACCAGTAACTAAAATATTTAGTAACGCTAATGGCATTAATATTTTCCAACATAACCACATTAATTGATCTGGTCTAATATGAGGCCACGATGCTCTTGTCCATAAAAATAAAAATATTAAAAACATAACTTTTATTATAATTGCAATTGCACCAGGAATAAACCACATATCATTAAATCCACCTAAAAATACTAAAGCAGTTAAAAATGAAACTGTAAAAAGATTAGCATACTCACCAATAAAGAACATCCCCCATCTCATACCAGAATATTCTGTTGCATAACCAGAAACAATCTCTGCTTCATGCTCAAGAAGATCAAATGGTGTTCTATTTGTTTCAGCATAACCTGCAATTAAAAATAGACCAAATGCTAATGGTTGTGACCAAATTAACCAGTTTGAAATTCCACCAGCTTGATAATTATTTATATCAATTAAACTTAAACTTCCAACCATCATTAAAGGAGCTAATACAGATAAACCTGTAACAACCTCATATGATAATAATTGAATTGCTGTTCTAGCACCTCCAAGTAAACCCCATTTATTTGCTTGAGACATACCACCTAACAATGGACCATAAAGTCCAGTTGCCATAGCCCCAAGTACAAATAATAATCCAACATTAATATCAGATATAATTACACCAGTGATAAATGGTACAGCACTCATAGCTATAAAAGCAGTAGCTGCTGTAATAATTGGAGCAAACATAAAGATTGGTCTATTTGCATGTTGAGGAATAAAATCTTCTTTTGTAAATAGTTTTGCTCCATCACAAAGAATTTGTATCACACCAAACGGACCTACATGTGTAGGACCTAATCTTCTTTGCATAAAAGCAAGAATCTTTCTCTCTATATAAGTAGTAAACCCTGCTAAAGCTGAAAATACTGAAAGTATTACAACAACTTTAACAATCGTCATTATTATGTCATTATCCATTTTTACACCTTTTTAATATTTGCATTGATATATCTATATCCAGCAAATAGTTTTTTAGTTTCACAATTTTTCTCAAATGTTGGAACATATGCAATATCTCCATCAAGTTGATTATCTATAACTATATTTAAATCTACATCACCATTTTGTGTAGTAATATTTACAGTATCATTTATATCTAATCCTAAATTTTCTAACATTTTAGAAGAAAGATATAATGCTGTTATATCTTTTGTAAGATTTTTTGATTTTGCTGTAAATTCATTAAATTGGTTTATAGGATTTGCATTGTATATAATTGTACCCTCAAGAGTTGCATTGTCAATTTGTTTAACAACATCACTCCAAGGTAGATCGAATACTTTTAAATCATACCCTCTTGTCTCAACCATACTATTAGTAAAATAATTATCTAAATCATCAAAAGCAATTTTTTCAAAGATATTTGATGTATAATCAATTGTATTTTCTTTTTTACAATCTAATATCTCATTAGCAATATCATTTAATGTATAACCAAAATATGGTAAAGCTGCATTTGTAGGTACAACTTTTTTATCAATATTAGTAAAAGTACCCTCTTGCTGATTTAGTGAAGGCATATCAAGATCTCCATCTCCCAATGCACTAATTTCATAATCTGCTTTAACATTATATCCAACTGTATTACCTACAATCTGATCAGATAAATCACAAATTTGACTTGCACCTAAAGTATTTGTATTTGATGGAATTACAACAACTTTAAAATCAGTATATTTTTCAATTAATCCAGCTATTTTTGCTAAATTTTCACTATTTGGATGTGAATATAAATCTTCACCTAAAACTAAACTAAAAGTATCTTTTTTAAGAAGCATTGCCGCTATAATTTCTAGTAAAGTTTCATCATGACCAATAATATCTAGCAATTTTGTATATGTATACTCAACCTCTTTAGATACTTTTTTAGGTACCATTTTAGTAACTTCTTTTGTTCCACCTGTCTCTTCATCAGTAACAGTCTCAACTACTTTTTCTTTAATCATTTCAGATACAGTTTTAACTCTAGTTTCTCTAAAACTTTCAATATACGAAGCTACATCTACAGGTAAATCTTTTCCAAACTGATCAAGTATAAAAAACAATACAGCTTCTTCAGCTAAAGGTGTATGGAAAATTGTTTCTATTGTTTTGCTTTTTTTACCAAATCCTTCAATAGTAGTATCATTTAATGGATGAAAATATAATCCTGCACCCTTATTTATACTAATTGAATTATTAAATGCAAATCTTACAGCTGGTGCATCTGATTTAAAATAAGAACCAACAGAGATTACAAAATTACTATTATGTACATCTTTTAGCGTTCCATTATATAAACTCTTACCGGTAATTGATGAAAAACTATTTAAGAACTTTTTATAATTTAAGGCATCACTATTTACAAGATTAAAACCAATTTTTTCTTTTAATTGTTGTAAAATATATGCCTCTTCATTAGTAATAAAACTATTAAATAAAACTGTATCAGCTGATTTTAATTTCTCAATTGTATTTTTAAATTCAGCTTCATCTTTATTTTCTACTTTATTTGAATAATCAAATCCAAATCTAGCAGCTCCACTTAAAGATGTATAATGGGAATCATTAGTAACTCTATATATTTTCTTAACTTGATTTTTATCAATTGATTCATTTTTAACTTCATAATATAAAAGTGAACAATCAGAAGAGTATGAATTTGATGCTGGAATCTTTTCTAACTCCCAAGCATTTGATTTATATTTAAAATCTGTACTTGCTAATGCTCCCACAGGACAAACGGAGATACACTCACCACAATCTATACAATTATCTTCATTAAAACCTATAAGATTTTTATTTAGTTTATTCCACATAGCATAAGCATCTTTTGGCATATTCTCTTTGTACTGTTTATCTAAGGCATCTGCACCTCTTTTAACAGTAGAAAGAGCAGCAGAACCAATCATATCTTTACATACAGTTACACATTTTTCACAAACTATACAAAGTCCTGGGTCATAACTCATCACTCCCCAAACTGATGTTGGTCTATCAACATCTCTTACTGCATAATCTTGCTTATCAACACCCATATATAAAGTATAATTTTGAAGTTCACACTCTCCACTTTGATCACATACACCACATTGTAATGGATGATTTACATCATAAACTTCCATTATTGCTTTTCTCTCTTTAGCAATATTTTCAGTTGTTGTTGTTATTGTCATTCCATCTTTAACTTTAGCATTACAAGAATATACTTGCTTACCATCTGCTTCAACCAAACACAATCTACATGCTAAAGTTGGTGAACATCTAGTAAGATAACAAATAGCTGGGACAAATATATCATTAGCACGAGCTACATTTAATATATATTCACCCTCAACAGCTTTGCACTCCTTACCGTCAATGTTTACAGTAATTAATTCACTCATTTTGTATCAACCTTTTTAATTTTTACTTGTTTATATCTATAACTCAAGGGTATCGAATCACTACTTAATCCATTGTCAAATGTTGGATATAATGCAATTGTACCCTTAATCGTTGTATCAATTTTAAACATTTTAGTAGTAATATTCTCTTTATAAATAATTTCTACCATATCGCCATCATTTATTTTAGCCGCCATCGCAAAAGAGCTACTACCTCTTAAATGTGAATCAGATTGCAACAATAGTGACTTAGCTGTAGCTGTATTAAACTGATGTAATGGTTCACATCTATAAACAACTGAACCATTATATGATTTAAGATCATCAACCTCTTCTATATCAATAGGTAATATTTGAATATTCTTACTAGTTAAAGAATAACCTCTTAAATCAGTACCATATTTATCGTAACCATTTCCTAATATATCAAATTCAATTGACTTATATTCATTTTCATTATCTAATAATGGTGTATAATCTATAGTATATTTTCTTTTTTGATCTAAAATCTCATTTGCTAAATCATTTAAACAAAATCCATCAAAATTTAAAGCAGAATTTGTATTAACGACTTTCATATCTAAACTTGTAAATGTACCCTCTTGCTGATTTAATGCTGGAACATTAAAATCACCATCACCACTATTTGATATAGTAAAATTACCAAGTTCATTATAACCTACAATATTACCTTTAACATCCCCATCTAAATCACATAATAAACTAACACCAAGTGTATTTGTTTGAGAAGGGATTAACATAATATTAAAATCTGTATATTTATCAATCAACCCTACTAATTTAGCAATATTTATAGCTCTTGGATGAGCATATAGATCTGTACCAATTATTATAGTTTTATTTTTTCTTCTTATTAATTTTGTTTGAATAAGCTCAAATTCCTCTTCACCTACACTAGATTCACCACTTAAATAACCAATATCAAGTTCATCAAAATATTCTTCAAATTCTTTAGGAATATCTTCTATTAAATATGATGCTAACATTGCCAGAATAGCCTCTTCACTACCAACTTCATATTTCACAAATTGTGTATATTTATTTGATAATGCGATATCATCAATTGGGTGCATATAAATAAATTGTGCATTTTGTTTTTTAGTTGCTATATTTACATTATATTTTACACCTGGATTATCTCTACTTATTCTAGTACCAATCATAATAATTGCATCACTTTGAGATACAGTGTCGTTAGAAGCAGTATATAAAGACTTCCCAGTTACACTGCTATAATTTCTTAAAAAGTTTTGATAATTTTTAGCATCTTCATTAACTAGATTTAAACCAAGTTTATTCTTAAGATTTTGTAATATTAAAGCCTCTTCATTTGTTATAAATGAATTAAACCTAATCGTATTTGCATTTTTAAGTGCATCAACTGCCTTTACAAAATCTTCACTAGAATTACTAACTTCTTTATTTTCAAATTCGAATCCAAATCTACCAGCACCACATAAAGTTGAAAATTCAAAATCATTTTTAACTCTTGTAATTTTAGATTCATATGGATTATCAATTCCAGCATTCTTAACATCATAAACTAATGCACACCCACTTGAACAATGAGCACAAGATGCTGGTACTTGATCTGCTTCCCAAGCATTTGAAGTATATTTATAAGCATTTGATACTAAAGCTCCAACTGGACATACAGAGATACAATCTCCACACTGTTCACATCTTGAATATTTAATATCAATTGTAGATTTATAGCCACCTGGTTTCACATAAAGTGCAGCAGTACCTATAACTTCATTACAAGTATGTACACATTTTTCACACATAATACATAAATGTGGATCATATCCTAAGATTCCCCATTTTTTTTGTTTTCTTGGTTGATCTTTTACTGCAAATTCTTGACTTTCAACTTTAAATTCTAAATTCTTATTTTGAAGATCACATTCACCACTTTTATCACAAACACCACACTGTAATGGATGATTAACATCATAAAGTTTCATAATATTTACTCTATGTCGTTCTATCTCATCATTATTTGTTGTAATAACAGCATTATTTACTGCTTTTTCCTGACATGATAAAATTAAACCATCAACACCTTCAACATTAACTGCACACATTCTACATGATGCTATTGGAGAAACTTTTGTAAGGTAACACATAGTAGGGATATAGATATCATTTCTTCTTGCTATATCTAAAATTGTTTCACCATAGACACCATCACATGATTTACCATCAATATTTATTGTTATTGGTTTATTCCTATGTTCTGATTTTGTACTCATACAGCCACCATCCCAAGGTAATAACATCTCATACATCTCTCAGCTTCTGCTTGCGCTTCTTCAGCTGTAAAACCTAGATTTACCTCTTTATTATTGTCTTTTCTCACTTCAGTTGCTAGTTTTTCACTCACTTCTCGCAGGATGCCTGGCATCCAACCTGTAATTTTTTCTTTTTTATTATAAACTTTAAGTTTATTCATATGATCTTCCATAATCTCTTCATCTGTAAGTGTTATTTTACCATCATATATATATCTACTAATTACAGAAGCTGCTCGTCTTGCTTGTCCAACAGCATTTACAATAGTCATAGGACCATATTCACAATCTCCTGCTGCAAAAAGCCCATCTCTATTTGTCATATAATCTTTACCATTAGTTTGTAATGTACCCCATGAAGTCATCTCTAATTCCCATTCTTTTGGTAATATTTGAAGATCACAAGCTTGTGAAACTGCTGGAATTACAAAATCACACTCTATTTCAAAGTCTGCACCCTCTATTTTTACTAATTGAGCTCTACCACCATTTGGATCTGGAACTAATTCATATTTATTTACAATTAAGGATGTTAATTGTCCTTCATCATCAAATAACTCTTGAATAGCACTATGAAAAATAAACTCAACACCCTCTTCTACTGCTTCAGTATATTCTTCTAAAGTTGTATTTCTAATAATTGTTTTTTCATCTCTTCTATAAAGCATAACAACTCTTTTTGCACCTTCACGAATAGAACATCTAACAACATCCATAGAGGTAAATCCACCACCAACACAAACTACAGTTTTACCTTTTAATTCATTTGAAGCAGGAGATCCAATTTTAAATTTATGCCATAAGTTAACCTTATCAAGCATCTCTATTGCACCCCAGTAACCTTTCATCTCAGTGTTCTCATTTCCACATCTAATAGCTTTACTAAGTCTTGCTCCAAATCCTAGTAAAGTAGCATCAAATTCCTCTTCAATCTCTTTAAGTCTAGTAGCTGATACTCTATGATTTGTAATAACTTCAACACACTCTAAATCTGTTACAAGTTTAATATCTTCATTATATTTATCAAAAGGCATTCTATATTCTGGAACACCCACTGTAACTTCACCACCAAGTACTGGTAATTCTTCAAAAATAGTTACCCTAATACCTTGAATTGCTAAATAATATGCAGCTGTTAAACCTGCTGGTCCAGCTCCTATAATTGCAACTCTTTTACCATCATTTTTAGATTTTGCAGGTTCAATAGGATGAATCCAAGGAAGATTATGATCAGTTTCATAATCTGCTCCAATTCTTTTTAATTCCATAATTGAAATTGGCTCATCCAAATTTGTTCGTCTACAAGCATCTTCACAAGGATGAGGACAAACTCTTCCACAAACATGAGCTAATGGCATATGTTCTCTTGTAGCACTTAATGTTGCTTCAAAATCTAAATCTCTAACACCTTCAATATATGCAGGAATATCAATATGCGTAGGACACATATCACTACATGGAGCTGTTACATTTGCTATATATTTACTATCATCAACATCATACCAAGGAGATTTTTTTTGTTCTTTAATTAAGTCAAAAAAATCTTTTTCAAAATACTGTATCATTTGTAAAATTGGAACAGGAACTGTCTTACCAATTTCACATTTACTTGTACTTGTCATAGTGGAACTTATCTCTTTTAAATGATCTAAATCAGAAAATTCACCCTCACCACGAGCAATTTTATCAAGCATGTCATATAGTATTCTTCCACCCCATCTTCCAGGAGCACATCGACCACAAGCTTCAGAATATTCTTGGTATTGTCTTGCATAATTTAATGCAAGTTTAACAATATCTACATCTTTGGTAAAAAGAGCAAATCCATCCCAACCAACAAAAGCTTTAGTTTGTGTATCTGCATCATAATTTACTGGTAATTTAGCTGATACTTCTTTCCAATCATCAATATTATCAATATCTCGATTGTCAATTATATCATCTTGCCAGCTTGAAAAATATACTTTACTCACTTTAAAATCCTATAATTATTCTGCTGAACTTTCATCAACTTCTACTACTGGTACTGTTTTTTTAATAACTACAGTCCAATCTACTTCATTAAATTTTAAAGAATTCATTAAAGTCCAATTATTTTCTTTTACAATATCAGCAACATTTTGTACTGGAGAAAAATCTCCAATTTCAAAAAGAAAAATTCCATTTTCATCTTCTACAATTTCACTATTCATTAACTCTACTAATCTATCAGTAAAATTATCATTTAATTCTCTTAAATCATATCTTTTCATTATCTATCTATCTCCCCAAATACTATATTTAGGTTACCAATAATTGTAACAACATCAGCTAATTGATGACCAGGAAGTAAATCTTGTAATACACCTGTATGCCAAAAGCTCGGAGCTCTAAGTTTCATTCTATATGGATATGGTGAACCATCACTTACAACAAAATAGCCTAACTCACCTTTTGGCGATTCAGTTGCTATATAAACTTCTCCTACTGGTGGTCTCATACCCTGAGTTACCAAAACAAAATGTTGCATCAAAGAATAATTTTGAGTCATCATATCCTCTTTAGTAGAAGATATATATTCAGGTGAATGAGCCATAAGTTGAGTATCACTTTGCTCATACATAGGGATAAGTTGTTTTAATATTCTCATCGATTGATGCATCTCCGCCATATGTAATTTATATCTAGCATATGAATCACCTTTATCAGATGTAGGAATATCAAAATCTAATTCTGGATAAAGTCCATATGGCATCTCTTTTCTTAAATCCCATTTAACACCAGAAGCTCTTAAAACTAAACCTGTACATCCCCAACTTCTTGCCATTTTAGAATCAATAACACCTACATTTTCAAGTCTCATTCTCCAAATTCTATTTTTTGTAAGAAGACCTTCATAGATACCTATTTGTTCCGTTAAGATACCCATGAATTTTTCCATTTGTGCTATCCAACCAACAGGTAAATCTAAAGGTACACCTCCAATTCTTACTGCACTATGAGTAAGTCTAGCTCCACAATAATCTTCCATAAGATCCATTGCAAATTCTCTTTCTCTAAACGCATATAAAAATACAGACATAGCACCAACATCAAGTGCATGAGTAGCAAGCCAGAAAAGATGTGAGATAAGTCTATTTATTTCAAGAAGCATTGTTCTTATCACTTCAGCTCGTCTAGGTGCTTCAACTCCAATAAGTTTTTCTATTGCTAAAGCATAACCATAGTTATTTGAAGTTGCTGCAATATAATCTGTTCTATCAGTTGTAGGTAGAAATTCATTATACATCATATTCTCACCCATTTTTTCTATACCTCTATGAAGGTATCCAACATCTGGATGAGCTTTTACTACCTCTTCACCTTGAAGCTCTAAAATAAGTCTTAACTGACCATGAGCAGATGGATGTTGAGGACCAAAGTTAACAACCATAGTGTTGTCATCTCTATCAAATGTAATATTTTCAAAAAATGGTTTTAATCTATTGACTTGTTGCATAATTATCTTCTCTCTTCTAAATTTGTTGGTTCAATTTCATCAAATGGAGTTACAAGTTTTTTACCAAATAATTGTACTCCACCCTCTTCTTGATATCTTACAGGTGTATCTGGTTCTTTACCATCTGTAATATCTGTACCAAATGGAACTTCATGACCAAGTCTTGAAAATCTTGTAGTATCATATCTATCAATAGCAGCTGCATCTCTTATCTCTGGACCAATAACATCTCTTGCTTCTTTTCCAAATATTTTATCAACTTCATACCATTGTGCTGATTCATCACCATGCAATGGATAAGTTTTAAGTAAAGGATGACCTGTCCAATCATCTGGCATAAGAATTCTTTTTAACATAGGATGATTATTTGCAACTATTCCAAACATATCAAACATCTCTCTCTCAGACCAATTTGCCATTCTAAATAATGGTTCAACTGATTCAATTGCTTGACCCTCTTTAATAAAAGTTTTGACTCTTAGTCTTTTTCTTTTTGATGTAGATAACATCTCATAAAAAACTTCAAACCCACCTCTAGTAGCAACATAATCAACTGCACTAAGTTCCATTAAAAAATCATATGCACAAATATCTCTTAAATGCTTAATAGCTTCAATATTATCTTGTGGTACAATATGTAAAACTAAATGATCTAATTCTATATATGCTTCACTTATTTCAACTTTATTTTTTAAACTTAAATAAGCATTACTTAAAGTCGAATCACTATATACTGATTTTCTTTGTAATGTAGGTTTAACAAAAAATCTATCGCTATAATATGATTTTGCTTGTACATTATCTTTTGGTTTATAAGCTCTCATCTATATCAACCTTTTTGCTTTTTGAGCCAATCCAGCTGGCTGTCTTCTTATTTTTCTTTGTAACATCATCAACGCATATTGCAATGTCTCTGGTCTAGGAGCACATCCTGGAAGATAAATATCAACAGGTACTATTCTATCCACACCTTGAACTGTTGCATATGTATTAAACATACCACCAGTATTTGCACAACTACCCATAGAGATTACCCATTTTGGATCTGGCATTTGGTCATATAATCTTCTCATAAACTCTGAATGTTTTTTTGTTAGAGTTCCTGCAACAATAATAACATCAGATTGCCTAGGAGATGCTCTAAATATAGTACCAAATCTATCAAAATCAAATCTTGATGCACCTGAAGCCATCATCTCAATAGCACAACATGCTAATCCATAAGTCATTGGCCAAAGCGAATTACTTCGTCCAAAATTTACTATTTTATCTACTGTTGTAAGAGCAATAGGTGCCCCTCCATCTTGTAAATAGTTTACTTTATGCTGTGCCATTCAAGCGCTCCTTTTTTCCATGCATATATAAATCCAATTGTTAATAAAATAATAAATGTTATCATTTCAATAAATCCAAACCATCCAAGAACTTTAAAATCAACAGCCCAAGGAAACATAAATATAATCTCAACATCAAATAAAATAAATAATAATGCCATTAGATAAAATTGTACAGAGATAGTGTTAGGTTGCTTAGTAACCTCTGGTCCACACTCGTATAATGTACATTTTAATTTTTCTGTATCAAGTCTTGCTAGTTTTCTACTTACAAATCTCGATAACATAGTTGTTGCGGTAAATGCTCCAAATGTTACTATAAACATAACAAAAGCACCAAAATAAGGATGTGCAAAATCCATATGTTCCATATTTTCCCCTTCAAATCAATAATTATTTATATAATTCATTGACAATAATTAGGCTTATCTTAGCAAAATTACTTTAAATCCTAACTTACTTAACTTTTAGTATCTATTCCAATAAGTAAATTTTGTATCAAATTGTTACAAAATTTACTATCAAAACTATATTTAATTTTACAAGTTATTTTTATAAATATTGTAATAGTAACTATTAATGAGAATTAAATACTATACAATATATAATGCAACAAAATTAATATAAAAGATAAAAAATGAATAGATTATATATAGTAAGTAGTGGTGCTGGTGGAGTTGATTATCTAACATCTCAAGCTAAAAATGCAATAGAAGATAGCGATGTGATTGTTAGCTATACAAAATATGCAAAAGAGTTACAAGATATATTAAAAGATAAAGAGATTTATACCTCTGGAATGACACATGAAATTGATAGATGTAACCAAGCGATACAATATGCCCTAGAGGGGAAAACTACTTCTATAATTAGCAATGGAGATGTAAATGTTTTTGCAATGGCTACTTTAATTGTAGAATTAGTTGATGAAAAAAATCTATGGGATAAAATAGAAGTTATATCAGTTCCAGGTGTTACATCATTTTTAGCAGCAGCTTCTAAAATAGGAGCTCCTATTAGTCAAGATTTTGCTGTTATATCTCTTTCTGATAGACTTACAGATATAAATATTATTGATAAAAGGATAAAGGCAACTTTACAAAGTGATTTTATTATAGGTATTTACAATCCAAAATCAAAAACAAGAGTAGCTCCATATAAAAACTTTTTAAAAGCTTTAAAAGATGAAGAGGAGAGAATTATAATCATTGCTTCAAATGTTGGAAGAGAAAAAGAAAAAATTTCTATAACAAATAGTAAGGATTTAATCACTCAAGATATCAACCATCCACTAGTATCTATGAGTACACTTATAATTGTTTGTAATTCAAATAGTTATCTAACTAAAAATGGCAAAGTCTTAACTCCCAGAGGATACTTAAAAAAATATGATACAAAAGGTGAATTAAAAAATGAAAATTAATACAATAAATGGATCAAAAGATTTTATAGAATCATTAAGAGGTAAAACTGCTACATTTATTTTAAGTATCTCTACAACAAAAACTTGTGAAATTAAAGGTATAACTCAAGCTGGACTTCCTGGACTTATTAGCTTAACACCAACTTTAGATGCTGAATTTTTAGCTATTGGAGAGGTGAGAAGTTTAGAAAATATAGCCGAAACTCCTAAAGGCGTTCCAACACCTGCACTTATTACTCGTGCAGTACATCTTGAACATCCATTTAAAAGAATTGAATTTTTAAATCTTGGGGTTGATAATATACCAAAAATAGATTATTTTCAAATTCATAATTTTGATATAAAAAAAAGTGAAGCAATAGATACAAATGCAAAAATAAATGCCTTAGAACTATTTCAAAAAGGTGTTGAGTTTGGTAAAAATTATATATGTAAAGATGATTATATAATTTTAGGAGAATCAGTTCCTTCAGGAACTACTACAGCTGAAGCTACCGCACAAGCGATGGGTTATGATGTAGCAGAAAAATTTAGTAGTAGTTTTAAAAATAATCCAACAAATATCAAAAATCAAACAATAAAAAAAGCATTAAATAACATAAATAATGAAGATGAACTATTTCAAATATTAGGAAAAGTAAGTGATAATATGCTTATATTTAATGCTGGATTTCTTTTAGGAAATAGCTACACCAGAACTAAAATATTACTTGCAGGTGGTACACAAATGGCTGCATTACTTCTTGTAGTAAATTCGATTGTAAAGTATATGGATGGTCAATTTGATAGTTCAAATATTGCTTTATGTACAACTTCTTGGGTAGCTAATGATGAAGATTCTAACATTATTTCGATATTAAATATGAATGATTTTAAAGTAAATGCTTATGCAAGCAATTTTAACTTTTCAAATTCTTCCCATCCTGCACTAAAACTCTATGAAGATGGTGAAGCTAAAGAGGGTGTTGGTGCAGGTGGAGCTTTAATATATGCTTCTTTAAATGGTATAGAGCAAAATCAAATTACAAATAGAGTTGAAAGTTTATTAGGATAAATATTTGACTTTAAAAGAAAAATTAAATTATTATGGAGCAAAAAAAGAACCATTCTTTTTTACTATTAGTTATGATTTATCATCTTGGGATGTAATATCTTTATCAAAATTGCCAGATGATATTTTATATTCAATAGATGATAATATAAAAGAGGAACATAATTTAAATTTGTCAAAAGAGTTTATCACAAAAGATAGCTATAAAAATAAATTTGATAAAGTTATTAATGAGATAAAAAATGGAAATACATATTTACTAAATTTAACTACAAAAACAATATTAAAAAATAAGTTAGATTTTAAAGATATATTTATCAATAGTTCTGCTAAATATAAATTGATGTATAAAGATAAATTTATAAGCTTTTCTCCAGAAACATTTATCAAAATATCAGATAATAAAATAAATACCTTCCCTATGAAAGGGACTATTGATGCAAATATCAAAGATGCTAAAAATAAAATTTTAAATGATAAAAAAGAGTTAGCAGAACATATTATGATAGTTGATCTTATGAGAAATGATTTAAATATTGTTGCATCAAATATTAAAGTTGATGATTTTAGATATATTGATAAGATAAAAGCTGGTGAAAAACAATTATTACAAGTAAGTTCCCATATTAGTGGTGATTTAAAAGCAGACTGGAATAAAAATATTGGTGATATTTTAATACCACTTTTACCCGCAGGAAGTATTACAGGTACTCCAAAGAAAAAAACAGTTGAGATTATAAAAAATATTGAAGAGTATAATAGAGATTATTTTACAGGTATTTGGGGTATTTATGATGGAAAAACTTTAAATAGTGCAATTTTAATTAGATTTATTGAAACTTTAAATAATAATTTCTTTTATAAAAGTGGTGGTGGTATCACACTTGATAGTGATTGTGATGCAGAATATAATGAGATGAAAGATAAAGTTTATATACCTTAAAGAGTTAAAATGAAAAGTGAAAAATATATAGAAACCATAAAATGTGATGATTATAAAGTTTATAATTTAGAATACCACAAAAAAAGGATGGCAAATAGTGTTGGAAAAAACTTTGCTTTAGAGGAATATATCTATCCTCCAAATGAAAAATTATTAAAATGTAAAGTTATATATGATGAAAATGAGATAATAGATATTAGTTATGATACTTATAAACAAAGACAAATTAATAGTTTTAAAATAATAAAAGATGATAATATTGTATATAATAAAAAATCGACAAATAGAGATGATATAAACTATCTATTTTCAAAAAAAGAATTAGCCAATGATATAATCATTTTAAAAAATGGATTAATAACAGATACTTCAATTGCAAATATTGCAATATGGTTTAATGATTCTTGGATAACACCGAAAATACCTTTACTTTTAGGGACTACAAGAGCAAGATATATTGATGAAAATATTATAAAAGAGGAAAATATTACATTAGATATGCTAAATAATACAACTAAAATTGCACTTCTTAATGCTATGGTTGATTTCAATATATTAGATAATTTTGATATAATCTAATAATTAAAAAAGGGAAAAATATGATAACAGAATTAATAGAGAAAAATAAATACAAAGATTTAACATCAAAGCAGATAAAAGAACTAATCACATTTTTAGTATCACAAGAGCAAGAATTTAATATAACAGCAAATATAGAAGGTGTTGATTTCAATCCTGAAATACCAGAACCTGTATCTGCACATTTTACACAATTTACACTTTTTACATTGGTTAATTATACTTATGAATCACTAGTAATAGAAGATGATTATATTAGTTTTGAAGCTGGATTTGGAAGTGAAAACTTTGGATCTGTTTGTTCAGTGCCATACTATGCTATATTTCAAGTAAGCATAGATAATTCTATACTATTTATAAATCCATCTGCTACTGTTCAAAAATATTTTGAAGAAGATACTGAAGATGAGAAACAAAAAGAACGATCAATGAACGCTTTTAAATTAAAATAATAAATAGTAATATTTATTTTATATTAGATACTTAGACTATTAACTCAAAAGAGTATACTTAAAGATAATATCAGATATTTTTTCATTGTCATGTCTTATTATCTTTTTTATTTTTTGATTATATCTTTTTCAACCTTATCAAGATCATCTTCACCAACTTTTAAAGTCCCTTTTTCAAACTCTTTTGTTTTTAATAGTGCAATATCTAAATCATAAAGTTTATCTAAATCTATTTTTCCATTATTTAAATCAACTTCTAAAACATGACCTCCAAATTTCTTATCTTCGCTTATAAAATGAAAATGGTAACCTGCAACATTAAATTTTGCAAAATACTTAGGAAGGTAATAGCCTATTAAAGTACCTTTAATATTTTTTGCTTTAAAAAAGTTTTGTGTTTCAACAATATGTTTAACCAAGGGAGGATAAGGTTTTGTAGCTTTTGGCGCACTTCTTGTTTTTATATAATTAAAATCACCCTCTATTTTAAATCCACAAGGATAATTTTTACATTGTTCATAAGTATCTAATAAAGCTTTTAACTTTTTATAAGAGTTTATATCTTTTAATTTTTCACTAAAATCTGCTTTAAAAAAATGCACAGCAGCAAAAGGTACACCTAGATCATCTTTAACTCTTAAAACTTCACCTGTTGATTTTACTTGATAAACAATACCATCATCTACTACCATCTCACCATCTATACCATTAAATGTTCCTAAACCAAAATTACCATTTGCTTTTATATGAGAAACTGTTTTATCTCCATCGTAATGACCTGCAAGAAGTGCATCAATAGTAGAGATCTGATACAATCTTTCACCACTCTCTATCCCAAAAACTAAACTACTAAATAATAGTACCATTACTAAAATCTTTTTCATCTTTTTCTCCTTTTTATTTTTATAAATCTTCACAACTTATATAGTACCTTTTTTATTAAAATAAAATTATATCATCTAAGTGTCGAAAAACTGTCAGAAAATAAACTTAGTAAAAATATTTATAATTTAATGAGCTGTTAATTTTTAATCTATGGTGATATCTAAAATGAATAGTAAGGAGATAATCATCCCCCACCAACAAATTGTAGAAGTTCTATTTTATCACCATCTTTTGGTATAAAACTCCCCCAATTGTCTTTTTTAACAATATCCATATTAACAGCTGCTGCCATAACTTTATCTTCTATTTTTAAATCTTTTATAATTTGATGTAACTCTACACCATCGTTAAACTTTTTTATTTCACCATTTATTATTAGCTTCATTTTAAATACCTTTATATCCTAAAATCTTCTTTAATTTGATCTGTTAATATTCCCATTTTTCTTAATAAATCTTTATCATTTGTTTTTTGTTTTATCTTATCTACAGATTCTACCATCTTTATAAATTTCTTTTTTATTGATAAAGGTATTGGTTTAGATGTTTTTATAAAAACAGTACCAAAATTTAATAACAGTTCCACTATGTCAAAACAATTCATCAATGTAGCATAAACAATGGGTAATATCCCAAATCCATCTGCTATATTTATAACATCATTATTTTTATAATATATTAATTTTACTATATCAAAGTTTTTATTTAAAACTGCATAATGAGCTAGTGTTCTACCTTTCTTGTCCTTAGAATCATATTTAAACCTTGCAACATCTATTAAAGTTTCAAATAGTTGAGCATCTGTATCTTTTTTAATAATCCTTGAAAATACATTTTTTCCATCAGAATCAAGTGTATTTATATCTACTCCAAAATTTATCATCCCTATAAGATTACTTCTAAATGTATCAAAATATTTATTTTGATCAAATACAGTATAAACATATATATAAAATATATTTAATCCACTTGAATCTCTATCATTAATATTAAATTGATTTGATATATACAGCTTAAACAGATCAAAATATCCATCTAAAATAGGGGTAAAAAATAGTGGCTGACCACGTGAATCAGTTGTGTTAAGATTCTGTACTGAATTTTGAAGTATCTCTTTTAGTACAATTAGATATTTGCCCCCATCATCAACATATTTTAATAATTCTTTATCTTCTATATCTTTAAATTTTGAAGTATGTAAAATAAACATATTTAAAATTTCTAAAATATTTCTATTGTTATCATCTCGTATGATTGGGTTAGCATAATATTTTAAAAGTAACAATATAATATCAATTGATTTAACCCCATGAAAACAAGCAATTAAAAGTGGTGTTTGATATAAGTTATTTTGCTTATTTGGATTTACATCTTTTGTTAATAAAAAAGCACAGGCATTATAGTCGTTATTTCTAATTGCTTCAAATAATCCATTTTCGCCATCATCATTTATTGCATTTACATCTATACCTTTTAATACTAGATTTTCTGACATTTTAAGCAATGATTCTCTTCTATCCACTTCATGATCACTTATTTTATAAAATACCCCCATAGTTTCCATTAAGATTGAGTTGTTATTTCTAACTGTTGTATTTATATTACAACCATACTCTATAGCTACATCAAGTAATCTTGAACCATCCATACCTTTGACTGCAGTATGGTAAAGTAAGTTTCTTCCCTCTTTATCACAAATAGTAGGATCAGCCCCTTTTTGAATAAGTTTTACACATAAATCTTCATTTTCTAAAGCCTCTTTTTTATGTAAAATAGTCTCACCCAAATTATCAACTAAATTTAAATCTATCCCTTTTGTATTCATCATATTTTCTATAATATTTTCATCACCATAAGCAATAGCATCAAAAAGAACATTTCTATTATTTTTATCTACACTATTTACATCAATTGCATTGTTTATTAGCTCATTAGCAATATTTGCATTTCCAGATAATACTGCATTTTGAAGAAGTGAACGACCATCTCCATCTAATTGATTTATATCTATTTTTTTAGTTTTTAAAATAAGTTCTACTATTAGGTGATTGTTCTTTTTGATAGCTAATTGAATTGGTTCTTCATTTAAATAATTTTTTAAAGATAGATCTATATTATTCAGAATAAGCCATTTTGCTGATTTAAATTTACTATGTAAAATACATAGATGTAAAAAAGTTTGACCATCAGAATCTTGATGATTGATGGAAAATTTTTTACTATCAATCATTGTTTCTAAAACATCATTATTTAATTTTTTTTTATACAACTCTTCTAAAAAACCTTTTGGTGTTGCTATAAATTTATTAATTAATGAATTAAACATAAATACACTTAGGTTATTTTATATATGCTTTAATAATTCTTTGTTCTAAAACTGGTCTATTCCCTCTTCCTGTTCTTACTTTTTCAAGTTTTTTAACTACTTGATAACTATACTTGTCATTTACATATCCAAATATAGTATGTTTGCCATTTAGCCATCTAGTTTCTACTGTTGTAATAAAAAATTGACTACCATTTGTATTTGGTCCTCTATTTGCCATAGCTAAAATTCCTGGTTTATCAAACTGAGCCGATGAACTAAATTCATCATTAAATGATTTACCCCATATAGAATTTCCACCTCTACCAGTCCCTTGTGGATCTCCACTTTGAATCATAAATTGAGGTATAATTCTATGAAAAATAATCCCATCATAATAACCTTTTTTAATAAGTTTTGTAAAATTTTCAACAGCAATTGGTGCTAAATCCTCTCTAAGTTCTAATTCTATATTTCCTTGAGTTGTTTCTAATACTGCAATTTGATGTGCAAATAAGACACTTGTGCTAAAAATTAAAGCTAAAAATATTTTTTTATACATATTGTTTCCCCTTTTAATTGTTTAAAAGATATAATAACTAAAATAGTATTAAAGGTGAGCCGTATGAATATTAAGACACTAATAAAAGGTAATAAAAGATTTAGAAAAGCAAAATTTACAAAATATCAAGAGGATTTTAATACTTTAGTAAAACATGGTCAAAAACCAAATGTTTTATTTATAGGGTGTAGTGATAGTAGAGTAGTTCCAGATTTAATAGTAGATACAAATCCAGGAGATATGTTTTTACTTAGAAATATTGGGAATTTTGTACCACCATTTAAAGAAGATTTTGATTATCATGGAGTTAGTGCTGTTATTGAATATGCTGTATCTGTACTTAAAGTAAAAGATATAATTGTATGTGGACATTCCCACTGTGGTGCTTGTGCCTCTTTATATGATGATTTATCAAATAATAGAAAATTAATTCATGTAAGAAAATGGTTAGAATTAGGACAAAAAGCTAAAGAGTATGCTTTAATGAATCTTCTAACAAAAAAAGCTTCAAAAGAGCAACTATTAAGAACAACGGAAAAAATATCTGTAACATACCAACTTGAAAATTTATTAACATATCCAGAAGTTGTAAAAAGGATAAAAAAAGGTAAATTAAATATCCACGGCTGGTTTTATGATATAGAAGATGGTTCTATTGAAGAATATGATGCTAAGGATAAGAAGTACAGAAAACTTCAGTAAAATATAGTTTTTAAATAATAAATTGTATATTAAATATACAATTAAAAGTATGTATATGATAGTATACCATCATATATATTGAAGGATAGTTCTATGGAACGATTTATTACTAAGTCTGATTTATCAAAACAAATTTTAAAATCAGCTCAACTCTCTGCCTCTTTACCTGTCAATACTCTTATTTATGGTCAAATGGGCGTTGGAAAAAAACTTTTATCTGCTGAAATCTTACC